>DUGQ01000038.1:0-6427 GCA_013331315.1 Thermoplasmata archaeon | reverse complement strand
ATCGGCGGTGTACTTCTCGCCCTCCTTCTCGGAGATGGCGGTGACGGCCTCCACGGCGATGTCAGCGAGGGTCTCCTTCTCCCCGCCAACGCTCTTCCCGGTCATCGCCGTCCTTGCGACCAGTCTCAGGGTCTTCTTGTCGGTCGGCGACACCTTCACGCCTATCCCCTTCAGGACTTTCACGGCTTCCTGGGACGCGAGTCTGAACCCGTTCGATATGACGGTCGGGTGCACGTTCTGCTCTATCAGCGACTCGGACTTCTTCAGGAGTTCGCCAGCGATCACGACCGCCGAGGTCGTGCCGTCTCCGCACTCGTTGTCCTGAGTCTTCGATATCTCGACTACCATCTTGGCGGCCGGATGCTCGATGTCCAGTTCCTTGAGTATGGTGGCGCCGTCGTTTGTTATCACGATGTCACCCATGCTGTCCACGAGCATCTTGTCCATGCCCTTCGGACCGAGGGTGCTCCTCACGGCGTCCGCCACGGCCTTCGCAGCCATGATGTTGTTCGAATGGGCTGTCCGGCCTCTAGTGGATTCCGTGCCTTCTTTCAGTACAATCACAGGTTGGTTACCCAACATTCTACTATGCCTCCAGGTCGTCGAGTATGATAGAGCTTCTATATAAAATATGCGCATTAGAAGGCGTCAACGAGTTCGATGCCCCGTCTCGCGCACTCGGCCCTGAGCAGCGCGCCCGCGGCCTCGCATCTGCCCGACAGCGCTTCGGGGCCGCCAATGAGGCCAGCTTCCGTCGCGGTCCTCGCGAGCCGCTTCCTGGCCAGAGGTTTCGGGTTCCAGCAATCCCATATCACGCGGCGGACTCCTGAGGCTTCAGCTGCGTCCAGCAGCCGACGGACGGAGTCATCCGAATCCGAGACGGACGGGACGATGGGAGCCGCCATGAGATATGTCGAGACGCCCGCGTCCACCAGCCGCCTGAGCGCTTCGAACCGCAGGTGTGGAGCGGAGGCGCCCGGCTCGAGTACGGAGCATACCTCGGCGTCGACGGTGCCCACGCTGAGCCCCACCTCCGCCCCGGGCCACCCGGACACCAGCTCTAGGTCCCGGAGGACCAAGTCGGACTTCGTCAGGACGCTGATCCTGGCCCCGTACCGTTTCAGGACTCCGAGGCATCCTCTGGTGAGGTCGTAATCCGCCTCCAGCGGCTGGTAGGGGTCCGTGACGGTTCCCACGCCGTAGACCCCCGAGCACTTCCTGGACAGCTCCTTCTTGAGCTTCTGGACGATGTTGGTCTTGACCTCGACAATCTCGCCCCAGGGCGACCCCGTCTCGAATCGAGTGACATCCTGAGCGTAACAGTAGGCGCATCCGTGGCTACATCCCCTGTACGGGTTGACCNNACTGAACTAATCTCACGTCCGTGGCGTCGCCCCCCAGAAGTCTTCTATGCGTCTCTGATACAGGGCGTCCTTGAGCACCGCGCTGCTCTTTATCCATCTCGAGATAGGGATGTCCATCGCGCAGGAGACGTGGGTCAAGGCCTCCTTTAGGGTCGGGAACCTGTGGGGGGGCGCCCTGAGGGCGGCTCTCACGTTCTCACGCACGTTCCATACGCCGACGGGCAGTATGTATCCTGGGTGAGCCTCCCTCATGATGCAGACCCCGGCTTGTCTCCTCTCCCTCGATAGGAGCTCGTTCACGGCCAGCCTCGCGGCGTAGTAGCAGCCGCCTATGCTGGCATAGGTCTTCCTCCCGTCGAAGAACTCGTGGTCAGACATTATCGCGATCCTGTCGTTGTGCGGGTTCCACACCGTCTTCGGGTACCACGCCTCGATCAGCTCGTAGCGCCAGGAGGAGGGCATCATCAGCACGGCCCACCGGTTGTCCAGGCTCTGCGTCTCGTAGACCCTATACTCGTCGATGAACGGGTAGGTCTTGGTCGCATCGAGGAGGTGCAGGCCGAGCTGGCTGTCGACCGCCGTTATGCTCCACCTGGTGGGCACGAACCTCCGACGGCGCTCGAGCCCGAACGCGCCGACGCTGAACGCCCTCTGTATCTGGGACACCATCAGGCCGTCCGAGTAGAGGCCCACGACGGCGTCCCTCGCGAGGAGGTCGCCGTCGAAGAACGCCTTCTCCAGCTTCCTGTCGAACCTGCAGTTGGACATGCTGAACTTCTCGAGTGGGGCGGACGGGCCGAAGGGCTGGACGTCGTCGTCCACCGTCAGCCGCCCCACGGGCTTCTTCCTGAACTCTGCGTCCACGTCAGGCGGTGTCTGCGCGAGAGCGAGTTCCCTCGTCCTCGTAACCAGCCGGCTCGTGCTGTCCACGTCCTGCACGTCGACCCAGTGCATCCCCCTCACGAGATTTGACCTGAAGTCGATGACATCGTCGATGGAGAGACCGACCCATCTCTCGGGAGTGTCGAGTAGGGAAGTGTCGCCCCTGAAGGGCGGGATCATGGGACCGATGGCCACCTTCGGGTATCCCATCCTCCCGACGAACACGCTGGGTGGGGAGTTACCCTCCAAGTCGAGACCGTAGAGCCTTTCCCTCGCCCTCGTTGCGGAGAAGTACCTAGCGAGAACGCTGCACCTGCTCTTTCCACAGAGCATCTTCGAGCCCTTGCAGTAGACGCACCTCGATGACAGGGAGCGGACGTTCTCGTCGGTCAGGACATCCTCGAAGAGGGCGGGGCTGTCCACCATCGTGGGTGACCTGCTGAAGCTGGATAAGTCCATCTTGAGCGTCCAATCGTGAAACGGATAGATAAGAAACTCGCAGGGCGAAGCGAAAGTGCGCCCCAATGGTCGTTACGTATGTCAAACTAGATATACGGTACACGCACTCACTAGACATAGGCGTTGACTCAGACAATCCTGGAGGGGCATCGACAGGCATGATGGAAGCGGTAGTCTCGCTCAAGGAGCCAGAGAATTGGATAAGCGACATCTCGGCTAGGTTCCCCGCCACCGTGAGGGTGATAGACAGAATGCCTCACTCGGAGATGGGGGTGAAAGACCTGGTCGAGATATCGGCCGAGGAGGACGTGATGGAAGAGGTCCTCCAGGCCATCAAGAAGAACCCGTTGGTCACGAGCGTCGACACGACCGTCACGGAGAGAGGCAAGGTGATAAGCGCCGTGACGACCGCGAGATGCGAGATCTGTCGGATTCTCACTGATTCAGGCGTCTTCCTCATCTCGGCCCAGTCGAAGGAGAACGGCAAGGTGGAGTGGACTCTCGTGCTGAGCGAGAAGCAGGTGCTCAAGGAGATATTCGATCACCTGAAGGACAAGAGCGTCGAAGCAGAGCTGGTCAAGCTAACGAAGATCGACGACAAGGAATCGCTCACGGAACGCCAGGACAAGATAACGCAGGTCGCGTTCGAGAGAGGGTATTTCGACTACCCGAAACGCATCAGCCTCAGGGAGCTTGCCAGGATGTTCGATGTGTCGCCCTCGACTCTTTCGGAGATACTCCGCAAGGGCCAGAGGAAGATAGTTCTGGACTACTTCAAGAAACAGAGGCACAATATCTGACACCGAGCCTCGGTCCGGATCTGAAGTCAATGCCGCGAGACCCGAACCACGCAGACAACAAGTCAAAATACGCCGGTTGGGGTCTTGGATATGGGAAGGGAACGCGCGAAGGTGCATTGACATGCCGACAGAGGAACAGGTGGTCGAGGCCCTCAAGGATATCATCGACCCGCACACGAACATGAGCGTCTACGAGATGGGACTCATCTCTGACATAGAGGTAGCCGGCGACAGCGTGAGCCTGACATTCAGGCCGACATCTCCCTTTTGCCCCCTCGGCGTACATCTGGCGCTCAACATCAAGAGGCGACTGAAGGAGATATCGGACACGAAAAGCGCGAACGTGAAGGTCGTGGGCCACATACAGGAGAAGGAGATAAACGCGGAACTCCTGAGCTCTCCTTGAGCCGCCGCTCACGCCCCGAACTTGCTCGACCTGTTCGCCATGCCGAGGACTATCGGCATCAGGTCCATCCCCCTTATTCTGCCCAGCGCACCGGAAGCTGCGGATATCTCGTCGAAGGCGCGCACGCCATCCACCCTGGAATCAGCCCCTGAGACGGCGACAGGCACGGGGTCCGCGCTGTGGTCCTTCACCGTGACGGGCGTGGAGTGGTCGCCTGTCAGAACGACCACCACCTCCTCGTGCAGGCTCTGGAGAATCTCTCCAAGCATGACATCTATGCTCTCGATCACCTGGGTCTTGAGCCTGAAGTCGCCGTCGTGCCCCGCGATGTCCGGCGCCTTGACATTCACAAAGACCATGTCGTGTCCGTCGATGAGCGATAAGGCGGCCGCGGCCTTCGCTCCGTAGTCTGTGTCCAGACCACCCGTGGCGCCGGCCACGTGCGGGACGTCCATCCCTACCAGACGACAGATGCCCTTGACGAGTGTCACGCCCGCGACAGCGGCGCAGCTCATGCCGTACCGCTGAGGCAGTGGCTGAATGTCCCCCATCGTCCCCGCCCCCCTGGGAAGAACCATGTTCGCCGGGGGGAGGCCGTTCTTAGACCTGCCCTCGTTCACCGGATGTCTGGACAGGATCTCGTGAGCCCTGGAGACGAACTCGTTCAGGACGCGCGCGGTCTTCTCCGCCTCCGGTGATAGAGCGGTCGCCCGCAGCACGGCGGCGCCCTCGTGATGAGGGTCCACCTCGGTGACACGGTGGTCGAGCCCAGGCCCTCTGAGCACGAGGACGGCCCTGTGCTCCGACGCCTCCTTGAAGATGACCTCGACATCCTCGATCTCCATGCCGGATAGCGCGGCCGCGAGCTCGGAGGTCCCGGACCGTATCCTTCCGGCCCGGCGATCGGTGATACGCATGCGCTCGTCGGAAGTGGCGAAGTTGCACCTGAAGGCAACGTCCCCTCTGACCAGGGGGACCTCGGCTCCAGCCGCCTCGATCGGGCCCCGACCAGTGTACACCTTGTAGGGGTCGTACCCGAACAGGGCAAGATGCGCCGTGTCGCTTCCAGGTATGACGCCCGGGGAGATCACGTCCATCGTGCCCGAGACGCCATTCCTCGCGACTGCGTCCATGGCGGGTTTCCGGGCCGCCTGAAGAGGCGTCTTGCCGTCGAACTGCCTCACGGGTCGGTCGGATACCCCGTCGCAGACGATCATCAGGATCTTCTTCTCTCTCATGGGCGTGAGCGGAATCGACCCGCCCGTAATTAACCCTACCCCTGGACAGGCTCATGCTTCGGCAGGGCGGCCAACACCAGTCCACCGACACCCATGAGCGCGCAGGCCACCATGACAATCTCGAACCCCGCCGAGGTGTAGAGAGGGGTCAACATGATCGGGGACAGGGCGAACCCGAGGAACCTCGTGCTGTTGAAAACGGAGGAGGAGGTGCCTTTCATTCGTGGAGGCACTGCCACCACCATGGTCAGCAGTGAGGACCACACGAAAGAACCGCCCATCCCGGACAGTACCAGAAGGGCCACGAACCCTTGGTAGGAACCAGCGTACTGCAGGATGAAGGCGGCCGATGCGGCCAAGGCGAATCCAACCGCAGCGCAGCATCTCGCCCCTCTTCTGTCGACCAGCGTCCCGGCGACAGGGGCGAAGAATATCCCCACCACCCCCGAGGCGGAGAGGGCTACCCCGACCTCCTCGGGGGACAGCGCGAGCGGCCCCATCTCCAAGAAGTCCGAGACGAAGGAGATGACGCCCGCGAAAGCCATGAACGCCAGGAATCCCGCGGCAGACAACCGCACAATCCGCCTATCCCTGAACGCGGCGGACAGCTGGCCAGCGACGGCCGCGAAGGATGCCTTCCCCGGTCCCCGCCTCTCGCCCTTGAAGGCGTACCAAACGGCGACAAACATCGACCCTGCCAGCAACGCGATGACCAGGAATGCCAGACGCCAGTCTATGCTGGCGGATGCCCCGCCGAGCAGCGGGCCGGCAGAGACCCCGGCCGTGGTCGAGCTGCCGAAGTAGCCCATGGACCGCCCCTGCCTGTCGGGAGTGGATATCTCGGAGAGTAGGGCCACGAGGACCGGGTTGACGAAGGCGTAGCCCACGCCCTGCACGACCCTCGTCAGGATGAAGAAGCCTAGAGACGTCGAAAGGACGGCAAGCGCCGACCCGGCCGCGTAGGTGCCGAGGCCGAACAGGAGTGTGGACCTTCGGTCGTAGGTGTCGGATATCGCGCCAGAGAAGAGCTGCAATATGGCGAACGGGAACATGAAGGCGGGTATCGAGAGCAAGATGTCCACTGAGCCGACCTGCCATGCGTCGCCCAATGTGCCCAGAAGCGCGAGGACCAGGTTTCCAGCGAGCGGGCCGGTGAACCCGGCGACGTACACGATGACCTCTTTCGACCTCTGCAAGACGACCCCACCGTCGTACCGAACCACAGGGCACGGGATGGCGCCGAGGGGGAGATTTGAACTCCCGTGGTGACAAGCACCA
>DUGQ01000059.1 GCA_013331315.1 Thermoplasmata archaeon | reverse complement strand
GTCCTCGACGGTGAGGGTCACCGTGTAGAGACCAGCGATGTCGAAGGTGAACGATGGCGCGACACCGTACAGAGTCTGCGTCTCTCCGTCATAGGTGAACGTCCAAGTGTAGTTCTCTATGCCGATGTCGTCGGTCGAACCGGCTCCGCTGAACGTCACCGTCGCGCCCACAGTCACCGTGACAGGCGAGCCCGCGTTCGCGACCGGCGGCGAGCTCACGCGGATGGTGACTGTGTCCTCGTCCGAGTTGCCCGCGGCGTCCTCTACCGTCAGAGTCACGACGAACGTCCCGACATCCTCGAAGGTGTAGTCGACCTCCTCTCCTTCCAGAGTCTGGTCGTCACCGTAGTCCTCGAAGGTCCAGACCCAGCTCACGATCTCGTCGTTGTCGGTCGAGCCGGAGCCGTCGAGTGTCACCTCTGTACCTACCGCGACTGTCTGATCAGGTCCCGCGTCCGCGACGGGGTCTGTGGCGTCGTACACGGTCACGGTCACCAGGTCGGTGTCCGAGTTGCCCGCGGCGTCCTCGACGGTGAGGGTGATGGCGAACGAGCCAACGTTCTCGAAGGTGTAGTCCGCCTCCTCGCCATCCAGACTCTGAGAGCCGTCGTCGCTGAACGTCCATGTGTAGCTGACTATCGCCACGTTGTCGCTCGAGAGCGACCCGTCCAGTGTCACAGTTGACCCGGACGGGACCGACACGTCGAGGCCAGCGTTGGCCACGGGATCTGTCACGTCGATGACAGTCAGGAACATGGTGTCCACGGACGACTCCTGGCCGATCGTGTCGATCACGACAAGCTCGACCGTGTAGACGTCCGGAGTGTCGAACGTGTACTCCGGCGTGGGACCGTACATCTCCACAGACAGCTCGACTATATTCCACGTGTAGTTGTCGATCCCGACATCGTCCGAAGAGCCGACAGCGTCGAATGCCACGAGCGTGTCCTCGTCGACAGTCATGTCGTCACCCGCGTCCGCTACAGGCGGGGCATCCTCTGTCACTGTCAGGTTGACCGTGTCCGCGCTCTCATGGCCCGCGCCGTCGGTGACCGTCAGAGTCAGCGCATAGGTTCCGGGCAGCTCGAACTCGTACTCGACGACGTCTCCCNNCGACGTTGTCAGAGGACGCGGACCCGTCGATCGAGACTGTGGTGTTGACAACCTCACTCCAATCGTCGCCGGCATCCGCAACGGGCGGGTCATTGTCTACCGTCATGTTCGTTATTCGGCCGTTGCCCTGCTCGCCGAAGTCGTTGACACTGAACATGGTCTTGTAGTCGCCGCTCGGGACGGTGTCATCGGGGTCGAACGTCATGTCGGCCACGGTCATCTGACCAGCACCCATGTTCCATGCGAAGTCCATGATGGTCCAGTCGTCCACGTCGAACTTCATGCACAGCACCAGGGCCTCGAATGTGGCAGTCGGGTCGTCATCAGCGTAGACGGCGTCGTACCCCCAGTCGAGCCAGAACATCTCGCTCTCGCCTGTGTCGGAGTCGAAGAACGCTGTACAACCGACGTCGGTCAGAGTGTCGTTGCTGTAGTAGCCCCTGATCGCGTACAGCATGTCTGGGCCCCACCACTGCTGATACGCGAGGAGGTAGATGTTGTCGACACCGTCGCTGAGCCATCCGCCAGGAGCCGACGCATTCCACTCCACGTGTATCGTGTAGTTGTCGCCGTCCTGGGTGTACGGTATATCACTCGATGGACCGAACGGGTCGAACGAGGTTGTACTGAAGTCTATCGCGTAGAAGTGCTCCCAGGTATCCTCGACCTTCCAGAACATGAACTGCATCAACGAGAAGCTCTCGAGGTTCGGCTCCTCGATCTCCGCGTCGATCACCGAGGGGTTGAACCATGTGATGTTCTCCACTGGATCCTGCGTGTAGGTCAGGTTCGGACCCCACGGGTCTTCGCCGAGCATGAAGTCCACGCGTTCCTCAGTCAGTCCAGTGAAATCGTATGTCCCGTAGTCAGGATAGTGCTGCCAAGCAGTCACGGAGTACATCATCACCAGCGGAGGCACGTTGATCTCGTAGTAGCCGTCCACCTCGGTCCAGGTCTCATTGTAGTAGGACTGGTCCGAGAGCTGAATCGTCACCCGCGCATTCGATATACCTCCTCCCGTGTCGTTGACCCATCCGTACATTCTGCAGGTCTCCGGCAGGTCCTGCGGGAGCAGGCCGACATCATGAGTCACCGCGACCTCGTCAGGCACGTCTACGGTCGACTCGTTCTCCCTGTAGTCCATGGCGCCGATCCTGACGTTGTACTCGCCTGGGACGACAGACACGTTGTAGTAACCGGTCCCGTCGGTCTCTGTCCAGTCATCGTACTGATCAGACTCGACATTGACCCAGGCGTTCTCGATCGGCAGGTCCGTCAGGCCGTCCGTGACGATACCCTCTATCCATGAGGACACGGGCCATAGGCCGAAATCGTGCCATATCTCCTCTCCGGGGGCCAGGCTGACGATCGTGTAGTTCCTGGAGTAGCCATCGACCTCCGCGGCGACCCATATCTCGTCACCGTCGACGCACCTGAGCTCGAAGTAACCAGTGTCGTTGGTGATCGTCGACGAGAAGTTGCCCGTCATGTCCATCATGAACACGTTGGCGAAGACCAGTGGAACACCGGCCTTCAGGTCGGTGACGTTGCCCCTCACCTTACAGGTGGTCGGGTAGAGGGCCTCGTCGTAGTTCAGCATGTCATCGGGGCTGACCTCGACGTTCTCGTACATCTTCATCGAGTAGCCGCCCTTCGAGAATATCACTCTGGCCTGACCGTCAGTAATGTTCATCTCGTAGTACCCGTCCACGTCAGTGAACGTGTAGTTGGAGTAACCTTCGCCCAAGGATTCGTTCCAGATCTCGACTGCCACCATCGCGTTCATGAGCGGCAGATCTGTGTCGGCATCGGTCACGTATCCGTAGATCATCGCGGTGTCGATCGAGGGCTCGGACTCCACCGTGATGTTGAACCAGTACGCCTCGCCGCCGACCAACGCGTCCTCTGACACGTTCTCGACCATCGGGAACCCTGGATAGTCCATCAGGATGGCGCCACCTCCAGCGACTCCGGCGATGACGTTAACTTCGAAGTATCCCGAAACATCAGGCGTCGTGACGTTGGCGTAGTGGGGCGTGTCGCCGCCCATTGGGTCGTTCACTATGCCTAGCACGTGACCCACGGTTATCGGGTCGCCAGCCTCGTCCTCAACATAACCCATGATGGTTACGTCGAGGGGAACGCCCACCGGGTCAAGCGTGAAGTTGACCCAGAGAGTCTCGCCTGGCATTATCGTCACAGGCTGCATGCTCATGNNCCGCGGGGCACGCCGATCTCGTAGTCTCCGGAGGCGTCGGTGAATGTGTAGTTGATGTCGGCCCCGCCGGCGGTGAACATCATCACCTTGACGTACGAGTTTGGCACGGGGTCCGACCCGACAGTCACGTTACCCTTGATCCACGCGTCCGATGGCAGGGCCTCTGCGCCGTCCGAGACGACGAACAGGCCCGCGAGCATAGACGCGGCGATCAGCACTGCGAAACTTCTTCTCAAAAGATTTTTGTCAACGACCATAGAAGTCTCTCCTTCTGAGCAAACTAATTCGGCCAGCCCTGGGGGAAGGGCTTACTGGCTGACACAATAGGTCGCTCACAGGTATATATCATTATTGTAGGAGCGCTCAAGAGCCAACCAGGAGAGAGATATATGCCGTCGGGTGTTTATGCAGGTAGGGGAGGAGATGCCGATTGGTGACTAGTCACATGTTGAAGAGCGGCCCCACTCGGGCCTTCATGATGAGCAACGAGGCGATCGTGCGGGGGGCGATCGAGGCCGACGTGAAGGTGGTGTCGGCGTACCCAGGGTCGCCCACGAGCGAGATACTCGACACGTTCTCGGAAGTATCCCCCAAGTTCGACCTGAGGATGGAGATCTCCTCCAACGAGAAGGTCGCCCTCGAGACCTGCGCGGGCGCGTCGATGGCCGGGCTGAGGTCGATCACGAGCATGAAGAGCGTAGGCCTCAACGTGGCCTCGGACTCGTTCTTCTCACTGTCGTATACCGGCGTGAAAGGCGGCATGGTCCTGGTGGTGGCTGACGACCCGCAGGCGCACTCGTCCCAGACAGAGCAAGACGGAAGACTGTACGCGCCAGCAGCTTATGTTCCCATGCTGGAGCCGTCGGACCCGGAGGAAGCCTACGTCATGACGAAGCGCGCCTTCGAGATGCNNAGCGGTATAGTCAAGACGGGGAGCATCTCGAGGAGCCCTTTCAAGAAGGTGACGTGGGACAACCCTCCGGGAAGATACGTGACCGTCGCCGACTCCGCACGGAAGTTCAAGCTCGCCCTGCTCGAGAGAACGTCGAGCATACAGGAGGAGTTCGAGCTGTCCGACCTCAACAAGCAGACGGAAACGGACAGCGACGTGGGCATCCTCGCCTCGGGCGCGGGGTACAACTACGCCGTCGACGCGGCGGAGGCGCTCAGGATAGAGCCGGCGGTGTTGAAGCTCGGCACGACGTACCCGATACCCGAGGGGCTTCTGGCGGAGTTCATCGAGGGCCTGTCCACGCTGATCGTGGTCGAGGAACTCTCCCCGTACCTCGAGATGAACGTGACGGCCATCGCAAAGGACGCCAACCCGAAACTGAGGATATTCGGGAAGCTGTCGGGCCACCTCAGTGAGGCGCTAGAGTACAACACGAACATCGTCGAAACCGCTTTCGCCAAGATACTCGGGGTGAAGCTTCCGACGGACTACGACCGCATAGTCAAGAGGGCTTCAGAGCTGAAGGACGGATTGCATGACAGGTGGCCGACCTTCTGCCCTGGCTGTCCGCACAGGGCGACCCTGTACGCCCTGAGACAGGCGATGAAGGGGCGGAACCACGTGCTCGCGACCGACATAGGCTGCTACAGCATGAGCATCATGCCNNCCCGATCCCTTCAAAGCAGGTGCTCGACTTCCTTCGAGAGCACGAGACGGTCGCAGTGGTCGAAGAGCTTGAGCCAGTCCTCGAACTCCAGGTCAGAGGCATCGCCCAGCGGGAGAGATTGAAGTCGAGAATAGTGGGAAAGCTCGACGGAGCGTTTCCGAGGGCATACGAGTTCGATCAGACGATTGTCTCGCGAGGACTCTCAAAGGCCTTCTTGGTGGAATCGGAACTGACCGCTGAATGCGAAGTCCCCGATGATCTCCCGGTGAGACCGCCAGTCCTCTGCGCCGGCTGTCCGCACAGCGCCACCTACTTCGCTGTAGGAAAGGCGACGAAGCACAAGGCGCTGTTCGCGACCGACATAGGCTGCTACAGCATGAGCATCATGCCCCCGCTCAAGTACGGTGACTCCCTTCTGAGCATGGGGGCGGCATTGGGGGTCGCCGCGGGTTTGCAGCACGCGGTCGAGGAGAAGGTGGTGGCGATGGTCGGCGATTCGACATTCTACCACGCCTGCCTACCGGGCCTGGTGAACGCCGTCCATCACAGCGACGATTTCACGCTCGTCATCCTGGACAACTCAGTCACCGCGATGACCGGACAACAGCCTCACCCAGGTTCGGACGTGACTGCGGGGGCTCGCCCGGCGAAGAAGCTGGTTCTCGAGAACGTCGTCCGCGGGTTCGGGATAGAGGATGTGACCATCGTGGACCCGTACGATGTCAAGGACACGATCGAACAGATGAAGACCGCCCTCTCCAGGAAAGGGCCGAACGTGATAATCTCCCGCAGAGAGTGCGCATTGTACTCGGACAGGAACAAGAGGAAGCGGGGGGAGAAGATCTCGTCAAAGGCAGTGGACCACGAGAAATGCAAGCGGCCGTACACATGCGTCCGTCAGTTCCACTGTCCCGCGATCAGCATAGACGACGATGATCGCTCGGCTGAGATCTCGCAGAGCCTATGCGATGGATGCGGAGTGTGCTCCAGGATATGCCCCTTCGGCTCGATCGACGACCGCGGCGGAGGTGAGGGTCAATGACCGCGAGGAACTTCAGCGTGTACATGTGCGGAGTCGGAGGACAGGGACTCGTCCTCCTGTCCAACCTCATCGGGAGCGCATGCGCGCACGCGGGGCTCAGAGTCATCACGGGGGAGCAGCACGGGCTCTCCCAGAGGAGCGGGTCGATAAACGTGCATCTCCGGATAGGGGAGGGGGTCAGATCCCCGCTCATCCCGCTCGGAGGGGCGGAGTTCCTTCTCTCGCTGGAAGCGCTGGAGGCGCTCAGAAGCGTCGAGTACCTGAAGGACGGCGCCGTCGTGATAATGAACAGCAGGGTACAGCATCCGGTCATCGAGACCATGGCGCACACGACGGACAAGAGCGCTAAGTACCTCTCCGTCGAGGACGTCAAGGAGCGGCTGTCGAAGGTGACCGACAAGGTGTTCGCCATCAACGCGCTCTCTGTCGCCCTTGAGGCGGGCAACCCGTTCACGGAGAACACTGTCATGCTGGGCGCGCTCAGCACTCTGGAGGACTTCTGGGTGCCCGAGGGTGCGCTGACCGCGGCGATCGAGGAGAGCGTTCCCTCGAAGGCGCTTGATGCGAACCTAAAGGCGTTCGAGCTCGGGCGGAAGACCGCCTACAAGGGCCTGTGCAATGCAGTTAAATGCAGAGAGTGAAATGCCGGTGCGATGCCGATGAAGCATGCCGACTTCGTCAGGGTGGACGTGTTCGCGAAGAAGCCGTTCCAGGGGAACCCGCTCGCGGTATTCCCGGACGCGAGAGGCCTCAGCTCTAGGGACATGCAGGCTCTCGCCCGTGAGATGAACCTCTCGGAGACGACCTTCGCGCTACCTCCCCGCAATCGGTCGGCAGACGCGAGGGTCAGGATATTCACCCCGGACGCCGAGATCCCGTACGCCGGCCACCCGACCATCGGGACCTTCTTCGTCCTCGCGAGGGAAGGGAGGATCCCAGTTGGCGAAGGGAAGACCGTGGCCAGGATGGAGGCGAAGGCTGGCGTGCTCCCGGTTGAGATATTCTCGCGCAAAGGGTCGATATACAGGGTGGTCACGGTCCAGAAGAAGCCCGTGTTCGGCCCCGAGTTCCGCGATGTATCCCTCCTCGCTGATTCCCTCTCGCTGAATGTGTCCGATTTCGATGTCCGCAAGGCGCCCCCCCAACTGGTCTCCACGGGGCTCCCGTGGTTGATCGCCCCCGTGAAGAGCAGGAAGGCCCTCGAGAGAATCTCGGTCGACACGACGGCCTTCGCGAAGGTGGTCAGGAAGCTCCCGAAGGGGGTTGTCGACGTCTACGCCACGGCCATGGACCCCGTGGACCCAAGGGCCACCTCTCACTCCAGGGGCTTCTCGCTGGTCGCGGGGGGGGTGGTCGAGGACCCGGCGACAGGGAGCGCGAGCGGGTGCCTGGGCGCGTACCTGGTCAGGCGACAACTGGTGGACGAGCGGACCCAGACGAGAATGGTCAACGAGCAGGGGTTCGAGATCGGGCGGCCCAGCAACATATCGGTCGAGGTCAGGGGCACCGGGGCCAAAGGCATCGAGTCCGTCAGGGTCGGCGGCTCCGTCGTCGAGATAATGAGAGGTACCGCGACGTTCTAGCCCGCGGGCTCAGCTCTCAGGGAGCTTGACGCGGAACATGGACCCTTGGCCCATCTTACCCGGCACCCTGTCCTCGACCCAAGCGCTGCCACCGTACCGCTGAGAAAGCGTCTTGACGATGTGCAGCCCCAGGCCGGAGGAGCCGCGCCTCTTGGGCGCGGACGAGAACCGCTCGAAGACCGCCTCCTTCATGTCGTCGGGTATGCCCCGGCCCCGATCGGCTATCGACACCACATACCAACCCTTGGTCCCTTCCGACAGCCTATCGATAGTCACGTCTATCTCGACCGTCTCGTTCGTGTCGTACTTGACGGCGTTGGTGAGTATGTTGACGAAAAGCTCACGCATGAGCTCGTCCGCGTTCACGAAGTACTTGTCGGGTTGTACCCCGTGCTCGATCTCTATCTTCCTCGACAGGTGATACATCTTCACGCTGTTCATGCAGTCGAGGAGTACCGATCCGAGGTCCAGGCGGGCGAGGCTGACCCCGCTCCACGTGAGCCGGGAGAGCGTGCGCACGTCGCTGGCCAACCGGCTCACGTTCATGACCTGGTCCGCTATCTTACCGAGCTGGACTTGCTGCTCGGGGTTGGGCAGGTGCACCCCCAGTATGTCCAGGTATCCCATGATGGCCTGGTTGAAGTTCTTTATGTCGTGGGACAGGAGATCGGTGTAGAACTCGGCCGCCTGTCTGTTGTCCACCTGGCTCTGGAACATCCTCGAGTTCTCGATGGCGATCCCGATTATGCTGGCGAATATCTCAATCATCTCGACCGTCTCCTGGTCCGGGACACGGTCGTCCCTCGGCTTGAGGAGCTCGAGGTACGCCACCACGACGCCGTCGCGGTTGTAGATGAACGTGTCGAGGTAGTCGAGCTCGTGCCAGTGGTCCTTGCTCTTCCGGGGGTATTTGACGAGCTCCAGGTTCGGATGGTAGTAGACATCGTCAGGTTCGATGTCGACGCTCTCCGCGGGCATGTAGTACGTTCTTCGGCCGAGCTTCTTCCGCCACTTGACCGGGGACTGCACGCTCCGGTGCGTGTCCGGGTCCAAGATGTAGTCCACTCGCTCGATGGGGAACTCGACGCGCTTGATGGTCTCGACCTCAGACCTGAGGTATCCGTGAACCGCGCGAACCTGGAAGGTCTTCCGTTCGTCGTTGCGCACGCCGATTGTCATCCGCTTGAGCCCGAGGAGCTGGTTGAGGGTCTTCAGCACGTCATCGAGCAGTTGGTCCAGGTCGCGGACGTACATAAGCTCGGAAATGAGGTCGAATATCCGCGAGAGCTGCTCCGCCCTTTGGCTGCTGAGCCGCAGGGCGTCCTCCCTCTCCGCCGACAGGCGGGCCTCCTCCATCGCCACCTCCGCGAGGGAAGTGAATATCTCGATCGTCTCTATGGCCTCCTTCTCCGGCAGGTGCTCGCTCCGTGGAAGGGACGGGTAGATGGCGCCCACTATCCTCCCGGCTGAGTCGTGCAGGGCAAATGCCAACGTGTCGCCCTCTCGCAGCTCGTCCGGCCTCCTGCGCCCCGCCGCATGGGCGGACTCGGGCGTGGAGTCCATGACGAAGTACTTCTTGGACGCCTCCGGTATCTTCTCGTAGGGCACGTGATAGGCGGACCTCGACACCCTGTTCGCGGGCACGAGCTCGTCAAGCACAGCGTCGGGGGGGATGGTCCTCGTGAGGGTGAGATCCACGACCTCTTCCGGGTAGCCGAACAGCGCCTTCCACCTGAAGGCGCCCACCTCGTCGTCGAACACGACAAGGGACACCCTGTCGAACCCGAATAGGGTGGAGACCGACGAGAGGATCATCTTCGAGAGGTTCTCGATGCTTCTCTCCGAGACTATGGACGATGAGATGGTCAACACGTCCTCGAGGAGATACGCCCTCTGCCTCATGCTGTCGGATAGGCGTTCGAAGTGAATCCTCTCGCGCTTCCGCGCGATCACTATCGAGGCGAGCTTGGCGAACAGGCCTATGCGGGCCACATCGGCATCGTCGAGCAGAAGACCGTCGGAGCTGCCCCCAACGACCAGGCAGGCGAAGACCTTCCCTCCCTCGGTCAAGAGCGGGAACTTGAACCAGTCGCCGCTCTGCCATTGAGGGATCGCCGACGATGCCTGAGCCCCTTCGCCCCTGGCCCAGGCCTTGGGACGCGAGAAGTAGCACTCAGGGGATATCATCAGGGTGTGGTTGCTGCAATCCCTGTCGAAGCCCTCGGCCTGTACCCTGACAGGCCCTTCGTCCTCATAGACATCCAAGGACTCGCCCCAGACGACGTCGGAGTGTATCTCGAACCAGATGTCCTCAGCCCGCGTCGCGCGCTTGATCGATTGGGCTATCTCCGTCAGCACCGACTTGACATCGCCGCTCTTGGCCGTCATGTCCATGACGGCCGACATCTCGTTGTTGAAAGCCTCGTCCACGGGCGTTCTTGCCAGCTGTGGATTTCGGGCTGTATCTTTGGTAGGCAAATGACTCAATTCGACCGACCTTCAGAAGCCTGGACAGCCGTCCCCACCGTCGAAAGGTATCGTCGTCGACCCCCCAGAGCTGATATGGCTCATTATGCACTTCACGGTTATAAGTATGTGGCGGGATGCCCCATGACGCCAGTCTCCCATCCGCCGGGCGGGGCGTCGTGGCCGGGTATCCTCACCGCAACAGTTAATTAACGACGTTGACCGTCAGGTGCTTCGAGTGGGTGATTGATGATGACGGGTGCGGGTGAGATCATCGCGGCGGCGATAGAGTTCGAGAGGTTCGGGAAGGAGTTCTACATGCGATTCCACGACCTCGTAGGCGACCCCAAGGCGAAAGCCCTCATGAAGGGACTTGCCAACGACGAGCAGGAGCACGCGTTGCTGCTGGCCAAAGAACTGGAGGCGTTGGGCGAAGCGGCCTACTCGGAGCCCTCCAAGGAGGTAGTGGAGAAGGGGCTCGAGAAGATATTCCCGCACAGCACGTTGAAGGACTCCATCCAGACGAAGGACGCGATTTCGGCCATAAAGCTGGGCATGGACACCGAGAGACGGTCGATAGACTTCTACCTGCAGCACGCGAAGTCGTCCGCGGGATCACTGAAGACCGTGTTCGAGGATCTCGTGAAGATGGAGAGGAACCACCTGGCACTTCTCGAGGAGAACCTCGAGCACCTCCAGCAGGACGGCGTGTGGTACGGCTACGTCCCGATCCTCGAAGGTTGACGCGGCGGCCGGACGTGAGCCAGACCTAATCCTTTATAAGCGAGTACTAAATCAGGCTCATTGGCAGGAGAGAGCTTTGGCCCGCATTGCCCCTTTCAGAGCAGTCCACTACAACAACCTCCGGTTCGGAAACGAGGTGCTCAGGCTCGTCGCACCGCCTTACGACGTCATAGACAGGAGCAGGGAGCGGAAGCTCAAAGAGGACAGACTGAACATCACTTACATCACACTCGGGAACGAGGACGATTCATACGCCACCGCCGCCAAGCGCCTTAGGAGATGGCTCAACGACGAGGTCATGTTGACCGACCGGACGGAATGCCTATACCTGTACGAGCAGACCTTCCAGGGGATCGACGGGAAGGTCCGTATGAGGACGGGCATGGTGGCGGCAGTCCACCTCGAGGAGTTCTCCAAGGGGGTCATCCTTCCACACGAGAACACCATCCCCGGACACAAGGCAGACAGGAGGGAGCTGATGGAGGCGATCGGCGGGAACACCGAGCAGATCTTCATGCTCTACGACGACTCCACGGGTGAGGTGGAGGCGACTATCGACGAGTGCAGGAAAGCCGAGGAGGCGCTCAGGTTCATCGACGAGGACGGCGTGCATCACAGGATCATCAGGGTGGACGACGAGGCCGTCATAGGAAGGATGCGCGAGCTCCTGGAGCCACAGACGATGCTCATAGCCGACGGTCATCACAGGTACGAGACGGCGCTGGAGTACCGGGCCGGGCGCGGCCCCTCGAAGAACGGGCATGACCGGCCGTTCGACTACGTCCTGGCGACGCTCGTCAGCTTCAGGAACCCGGGATTGGTGATCAACCCGACACACCGGCTTGTCGCAGAAGTCGACAAGGACGTCGCAGGCGACCTCAAGAGACTTCTGTCCAAGGAGTTCCGCCTGACGGACTTTGGATCGCACGAGGAACTGCTCAAGAACCTCGAGGAGGGCCCGTCCGGGGCGTTCGGCGTTTGGTGTCCATCAGCAGACCTCAGGGCGGTGGCGGTGCCCAAGGACCGTCATGTCCCCGAAGGCCCGCTCGAAGGGTTGTCGGTCTATGTGCTTCAGGAGAAGGTGCTGAAGGGGTTGCTCGGGTTCACGACGGAGATGCTCGACAAGAAGACCAACATAGACTACGTCAAGGACCCGGGCGCGGCGATATCGAAGGTGGAGACGGGCGAGCACGCCGCGTGCTTCTTCGTCAAACCGCCCACCGTCGCGCAGGTGATGGAGGTCGCGAAGGCGGGCCTGAAGATGCCGCACAAGTCGACCTACTTCTCCCCGAAGATATGGTCTGGGGCGCTCCTCTACCTCTTCGGCGAGCAGTGACCAGCCAACGGTAAATACGGGAACGGCCATACTGGCGCTCGGGAACATGAGCATGGACATAGGCATCCTCGGCGGCCGCGTGGTGGACGGGGCAGGTAACCCCTGGTACAAGGCCGACATCGGCGTATCGGGCAAGCGGATATCCAAGATCGGCAACATCCGGCGCAGCGAATGCGACCGCGTCATAGACGCGAAGAACCTGTTCGTCTGCCCCGGCTTCATAGACATACATACCCACTCGGACATGACGGCGATGGTCTTCCGGGGATGCGACAGCACGCTCCGGCAGGGGGTCACGACTCATCTCATAGGCAACTGCGGGCTGTCGATCGCCCCGATCGAGGAGAAGCACAAGGAGCTCGCGAAGAAGTACTGGGGCGAGTGGGCCGGCAGGGTCGAGGACATGCGATGGCGCACCTTCTCCGGGTACTTGAAGACCTTGGCGAAGGGCGGACTCGGGCACAACATCGCGGCGTTGGTGGGCCACGGAGCCATCAGGACGGCGGTTCTCGGGGGGGAGAGACGGNNGCCGAACCCGCGGGAACTCCGGAGGATGAAGGAACACGTGAGGGAAGCCATGGAGGCGGGGGCCTTCGGGCTCTCCACGGGCCTCGTGTACCCTCCCGGATGCTTCGCTGACACCGACGAGATCGTGGAGCTGTGCAAGGTGGTCGCGAAGTACGGCGGCATGTACGCCTCGCACATAAGAGGCGAGCGCGAGACCATCACGGAGGCGATCCAGGAAGCCATACTGATCGGCGAGAAGGCCGGCGTGAGGGTACAGATATCCCACAACTGCCCGAAGTACGGCGCCTGGGGACGCACGGACGAGACTCTCGCGCTGGTCCAGGAGGCCAGGGAGAGGGAGCTCGACGTGACGGTAGACAACGATTCCCACACGGACCTGGCGCCAGGCCTCAGCCTGGGACTTCCGCAGTACCTCGGGGAGCTGCCCAGCGAAGAGGTCGTCGAACACCTCAAGTCCAGCTCGAACAGGAGGAGGATCAAGCGGGAGATCACAGAAGACAAACTCCCCGCATTCGGCCCTTGCGGCCTCCTCAAGCACGACAAGTTCGACAGGATCATCATACTCTACGCCCCGACCGACAAGAGCCTCATCGGCAAGTCGGTGCAACAGGTCGCGGATGAACGCGACCAGGACCCGTTCGAGACATACTTCGACCTGATCGTCCAGGAGAAGGACGAGATCACGGCGATATTCGACTACATCAGTGAGGACGACGTCAAGAGGTTGATGGTCGACCCGAACATGATGTTCTCGTCAGACGGTATGACCTGTTCGGTCAAGGGACCGATGAACGACCCGCCGAGATACAACCCGTGCGCGTTCGGGGAGTATCCCGGGATCATCGAGAGGTACGTCAGGGACGAGCCCGTCCTCACCCTCCAGGAGGCGGTCCGCAAGATGACCAGCTTCCCGGCGCAGAAGATCGGCCTGCTCGACCGAGGGCTCCTGAGACCTGGGATGAGGGCGGACATCACGATCATCGACATGGAGAAGCTGCACGACAGGGCCACCAACAAGTGGCCGCACTCGTACCCGTTCGAGAACTACCCGCACAAGTACCCCGAAGGCATCCCGTACGTCATAGTCAACGGGAAGGTGGCAGTCCACCGGGGCAGGCAGACTGGCGAGTTGGCCGGGGAGGTACTGAGGCACGAGAAGGGCTGAGTGGGCTACGCCCTTGCGGGGGTCATGCGCAAGGGATTTCTATGTTCACCTGGATTACGCCGCGATGGAAGGCAGGGCGGACCTTCACACGCACACCAAGTACTCGGGCATGTCCAAGCTCCGGTTCCTCCGGTTTCCCGACGCCGTGAGCGAGCCCGCGGAGGTGGTAAGGGCCGCCGAGAGGCGCGGCCTGGACATAGTGTGCGTGACGGACCACGACACCCTCAGGGGAGGGAGGTTGGCGGAGAAGGCCGCCTCCGGCAAGGTGGAAGTGATCGTGGGGGAGGAGGTCTCCACCGCCGACGGGGAGATAGTGGGCATCTTCATAAACGAGGACGTCCCGAGAGGCCTCTCCGCCGAGGAAACCATTGACCGGATACACGCGATGGGGGGCGTGGCTATCGCGCCACACCCGTTCAGCGCCCACTGCAGCTCCTTGGCGAACAAGCTGTTCGACCTGAAGTTGGACGGCGTGGAATTCTTCAACGCCTTCCACAGGGACAGGTACACCAACGACATCGCGCAGAGACTCTGCGAGAACCTGACGATCGCCAGGACCGGCGGGAGCGACGCTCACGCGCCGATGATGGTGGGTGACGGATACACCACGTTCAAAGGGAACACCGCCGAGGAGCTCCGGAAGGCGATAGTGAGGGGAGAGACCGGTTTCGGCGGGGAGTACACCAGCTTCAGGAACCTGGTCTGGCTCACGACGCTCATAACGTTGAGGCTGCAGAGCACCATCACGCTCTCGCTCATAGGCGCCAGGCGCCCCGACGACACGCGGTCGACACGGGAGATCTACGACGCACGCCTGGTCAGCAAGATGGCCGGCCTGGCAGGAACGCTCGTCTTCCTCACGCCGCCGATAAACTTCCTGGCCGGCGTGGCTGCCGATAAGCTCCACAGGTCCCGGTCCAAGACGCGATGGCTCGAGCTGGCGGACCCGGACGAGGTCGTGACCCAGGACAAGAGGGCCCAACCTGACAGGTAAGGGAAGAGACATACGGCACCTCCGTGCAATCACTAGTCTGGCTACAACGGCTGCAGGTGGGAAAATGGTCAAGCGAAAGATCATCGAGATAGACGAGGAGAGATGCACTGGGTGCGGCAACTGCGTCACATCATGCGCCGAGGGTGCGCTCGCAATCGTCGATGGCAAGGCGAAAGTCGTGAACGAGGTGTTCTGCGATGGCCTTGGCGCGTGCATAGGTGAATGCCCGGAGGACGCGCTCAGGATCGTGGAGCGGGAGGCTCCCGAGTTCGACGAGGAGGCGGTGAAGGAGCACCTTGATGAGGCAAAGGCGGAACCTGAGCCGTGCGGTTGCCCCGCCTCCACACCTATGCTCTTGAGACGCAGCCCCAAATCGGAGGACGTGTCCTCAGGACCAGAACCAGAGGCCACCGCTTCCGAGCTGGCCAACTGGCCCGTCCAGTGGCGTCTCGTGCAGCCATCGGCGCCGTTCTTCAAGGGCGCCGACCTGCTGATCGCGGCAGACTGCGTGCCGTTCGCGCACGCTGGGTTCCACCGCGCTTTCATCAAGGGAAGGCCCCTGGTCATCGGCTGCCCGAAGCTGGACGAGCAGGGAGCCTTCCTCGACAAGCTGTCGTTCCTGTTCAGGGACGCAGTGCCGAAATCGGTGACCGTGGTCGTGATGGAGGTCCCGTGCTGTTCAGGCCTGGTCCGGATGGTCCAGGAGGCCATACGCAGGTCGGGGCGGGATATACCCCTGGAGACGCACATCGTTGGTATCGACGGAAGGACCTGATCCGGGGCCGATTCCGGACAGGTCGGACCGCAGGCAATAAAACGGAGAAGGAGCATCACCGGGAGCACATGCCCCTCGACATAACCTGGACACGCAAGGCTCGTGGACTGAGCCCCCATCTCATACACGAGGTGGAGAAGAGGATACGGAGGCTCCACCCCTATTTTCCCGAGATGAGGAGGAAGATCACCATCGGGCTGACCCGTTCGTACGACGGCCTGGCCTTCCAGTCGGACGAGGGGACTGTCAAGCTCATGCTCGATGTCAGGAGGGCCCGGAACGGCGACTACAAGGCCCCGACCTATTGGACTCTGGCCCACGAGCTCATGCACCTCGCGCAGTTCAACACGAAGGACATTCCGGCGGGGGAGAGGGCGTGCGACCTGCACGCTCTGGCCAGGCTGCCCCCGAGGTTCGTGGACGACTCTCCGAGCTATCTCGTGATACCAGGAAGGATGAGGAAATCCTGGAGCAAAGAGCACGCCGAGGCCGCCCACCGGCTGGCGATCAGGGCCCTGGAGAAGAGGGAGGAGGGGCTCAGGAACTACATCCGCTGGTGGGAGAGGCGTTTCGAGGAGACGATGGGAAGCCGCAGATGAGACGGTCTGCGCCATCACGTGAATGCCCGCGGCGAAACGCGTTCAGCGTCCGAACTGGCTCCTCGATCCGAAAACAAGGATGACGGGGAAATGGTTTGGGGGCTGGTTCCTACCCACCCGATCGGTCTACTCGAACTCCTTGCGGGAGATGGCTATGAGTATCAGGCCGATCAGCGAGAAGAGCGACCCCAGCATGAACGGGCCGATCACGAATAACCCCAGAACGGCACCGACTATAGCCAGGCCCCAGTGCTTGCGCATCACCCCGAAGAAGCCTCCGAGACACACGATCAAGCTCAGGACTATCGCTATGATCCCACACACGGTCAGGATGTCCTCGATCACGTCCGTGACGCCCGCGACATCCACTCCATATTGGTCAAGGTCGTCCACGTCGATTGCGAGCAGGATACCGCCCATGACGAGGCCCATTATACCCGCCAAGAGTATCAACACGCCTCCGATGACCGGTATGGCGGTCTTCTTGACTGGGGGTGGTCCGGCCGGGGCCCGGAAATCATGTCCGCAAAACTGGCACACGTTCGCATCCATGGCAATTGCTCTGCCACATGACACACACATTCTGCTACCTTTCTCGTCAGTTGATGCCATCAACTGGCCTCCTAACCGAACCCCGTGCACTCGGGTCCACATCCCTAGGATCCGGCCACGTATGAATCGACTCCAGGGTTTATATCTGTTTGGTTCAATCAAAAAATGCCTGGCTCGGGGGCCCTCAGGACTTGTCAGGACCGACGGCGGCCACGGCGCGTGAGCGGGTGCGGGAGCGGGCGCGAAGGGATTCGAACCCTTGACCGCTTGCTTAGGAGGCAAGTGCCATATCCTGACTAGGCCACGCGCCCTCGCGTGATAATGAAGGGAATCGGATAAGAGGTTTGGGTCGTTTCGAGGGATCAGCCCTTCCTGTCTTCCTCGGACAGCTCCTCAGGGGCCTTCTCCTCGGCTGGCTCTTCAGGCTTCTGGTCGGCCTCTTTCCCCTCGGAGTCCTCGGCGGGCTTCTCCTCGGCTGGCTCTTCAGGCTTCTGGTCGGCCTCTTTCCCCTCGGAGTCCTCGGCGGGCTTCTCCTCGGCTNNCCTCCTCCTTGGGCTTCGGCTTCGAGTACTCCTCGATGAAGGAGACGGTGTCGGCGTCGAGCACGTCCCTGAAGTCAGTGACCACCCTGTACTTCGCGAGCAGCCACTTCTGGTCGTACTTGCACGCGTCCGGGAGCGTGACCTTGTAGTCCTTCCCGTGGTGCTCGACCTCGAACCCCTCCGAGGTGCCGTATGACATCTTGAGGAGCTGCTCGGCGATCTCCTTGGGCTTCGTGGGCTTCTTCACGAGCTTGTACTTGTACTTCAGGGTCCTGCCAGCGAGCTTGTTGTTGAAGTCGATCCTCACCCGGCCAGCGGTCATCGCGATGATCGTCGCCCTTCGGTTCCTGACCGTGACCTCCATGCCCACCTGCGGCTCGATGTCCTGCTTCAGGAACTCGCGCATCGGGTGGAGTTCGACCAGTTTTGGGTCCCTCGGGCCCGCGCCCTTCTCAGGCGGGATGACCAGCTCGTACTCCTTGCCAATCTCCGCCTTCAACATGTGCTCGTCGAGACCGGGGAACAGCCTGCCCTTCCCCACGATCAGGGGCTGGGGGCCGTAGACCATCTTCTCGTCGAAGACTTCCTTCTCCTTGGCGAGCGCCTCGTCCGTGGTGTCGAAAAGCTCCTCGGAATCCTGTATCCATCCGCTGAACTCGGCCATCACGAGGTCTCCCGCCTCGATCTTGTCAGTCTGCGCCTCTTCCTTCTTCTCATGGTGCTTCTTAGCACCTTCCTTGTCGGTCATGTCAACTCACCGCTGTTAGCGCAACTCTGCGGATACGTAGCCTCGATTTAAAGGTTATGGGTCCCTCGTTCGGACTGGAACCACCGTCCAGGCGCCTCCGCCCGAGGCTCACGCGACGCGCGATCCCGTAAAAACCTATAAGAACGGGCCATCATTACTCAGCAGTCCCGACAAGCGCCACCGTAGCTCAGTTGGTAGAGCAGCTGACTTGTAATCAGC
>DUGQ01000212.1 GCA_013331315.1 Thermoplasmata archaeon | reverse complement strand
TGCCCAACTGCGGTGGAGTCCCCTCCACCCAATCTTTTTCTTTCCCTTCTGCGGCGGAAGCCATCCCGAGCGAAGTCCGCGTGTCTGCTACTGCTTGGGCTTGGACGATCGAGAATGGAACCGCGGGAAGAGCCTCAGGCCTTCTTGGTCTCGCGACTCTTCAGCCGGAGACCTTTGTATCCGCACTTTCTGCACCTGGTCGCCTTGATCGCGTTCCTGGCGTTGCAGTTCATGCAGATCTTCTTGACGAGATTGCGAGCCTCAGCCTCTGGAAACCTAGCCACTCGGGTCCCTCTGGCGCCTCAAATATGAAGTCGGTATATAACTCTTGTGGACCACGCGCCGCGGAGGTTGACGGACTCAACGTCTGGAGCCGCTCCCCTCGGCGGCGAGATGGGCGAGGAGTGCCTCGAGCTGTATCCGCTCGTTGGACCCCGAGACTATCCTGAACTCGGCCTCGCCGACCCTGTCCACGAGGCGAATCTTGGAGTCCTCTGGCACGGGGAGGTCGAAGACGGCCCTGTGAATCCCCTGCACTATGTCCTCGCCCGAGAGCCCTTGACGCACCATCAGGTCGTCCAGCTTGGACCGGGCAGCGGTGAAGTTGCCCTTCAGGGCTATCTTCAGGAGCTCGTCGATCTCGGACGGGCGGATGCTCTCCGTCGACTCGTACACGACGTCCTGGTCGATGGCCTTCGATGTCGCGGCCGCGACCTGGAGGATGTTCGTGGCCTTCCTCAGGTCCCCCGAGGCCAGGGCGCATATGGCGTCCAGGCCGTCATCCCTGAGCTCGAACCCCTCGCCAGCCGCAATCCTGACGAGGTACTCCTTGACGTCGGCCTCGCTCAACGGCTTGAACCTGAAGACGGCGCACCTCGACTGGATGGGCTCGATGATCTTGGAGGAGTAGTTGCATGAGAGGATGAAGCGGCAGGTCTGGGTGTATCTCTCCATCGTCCTTCTCAGGGCGGCCTGGGCGTCGTTCGTCAGCGAGTCCGCCTCGTCCAGGAAGATGATCTTGAAGTCCTCATGCCCGATAGTGGCCGCCCTCGCGAAGTCCTTGATCTTGCCGCGTACGACGTCGATACCCCTCTCGTCCGACGCGTTCAGCTCTATGAGGTTGCCTCGCCAGTCCTCTCCGTACAGCTCCCGGGCCAGCGCGATGGCGCAGGTCGTCTTCCCTATCCCGGCCGGGCCCGCGAACAGCATGTGGGGCATGCTCTTCGTCCTCACGTATGACTGCAGCCGCTCCACAATGGCCTTCTGGCCGATGACCTCGGAGAGCTTTCTCGGCCTGTACTTCTCCACCCAGACGGTATGCATCGGATATCGTCGACTCGAACGCGGTAGGCTTACAAATAACTATTCGAGAGGTCGCCGGAAACAAGGAATAAATACGCCCCGCGGAAATCAGGCCAGCGTGACTACCTGCGACAAGTGCCCAAAGGACGCCGTGGCGATGATACGATACAGCGGGGCGCACCTCTGCAGAAGGCACTTCTCCGAGTTCGTGGAGAGAAGGGTCAAGCACGAGCTGAGGAGGCAGGTCGAGCTGGAAGGCTCCGAGAGGGTGGCGGTCGCCGTCTCAGGCGGAAAGGACAGCACCGTCGCTATGTACCTTCTGAAGAAGATACTGGGCGTGAGAAGGGACCTCGAGTTCTGCGCGATCACCGTCGACGAGGGGATCGACGGGTACAGGGGGAGCTCCATACCGATCACGGCGGAGAACTGCAAGGCGCTGGACGTGGAGCACGTCGTCGTATCGTTTCGCGAGCTCTACGGGTTCACAATGGACGATATCGCGCAGGCCGAGCGCAACATGTCGGCCTGTACTTACTGTGGGGTGATGAGGCGCGCCGCCCTGAACCGAGCGGCGAGGAGGTGGGAGGCCACAAGGTTGGCGACAGGGCTCAACCTGGACGACACAGCCCAGTCGATTCTCATGAACTTCTCGAGGGGTGATGTGGAGCGGCTCGCGAGGTTAGGCCCCCACCGGAGGATCCAACCGAACCTGGTACCCAGGATCCAGCCGCTGCGTAGCATTCCGGAGAGCGAGATAGCGCTGTACGCTTTCATCAACGAGATACCGCACCACGACCTGGAATGCCCTTACGCTTCAGAGGCGCTCAGGAACGACTACAGAGAGGTCGTCGCTAGACTCGAGGACAGGCACCCCGGGACGAGGCACTCGATCCTGAAGAGCCACGACGAGATACTCGGCGCGCTCGAGAGGGCCTACCCCCCCGCGACGCTCCGCCAGTGCGAGTGCGGCGAGCCGACGATCGGGGAGAGATGCAAGGTCTGCGAGCTCGTGGCGTCGATCAGCGAGGACATCCTCACTCGTGGGAGTCGGACTGGAACCACTCGCCGCAGTTCCGACAGACATAGTCCTTGACGGGCGCCTCCGCACCACAGATCTCACAGACCTTCATGCCCTTCGCGGCGGGCCTGGGAGGCATGGCTTGTGCGTGGTCGATCTCATCGTCGGCCGTCACCTCGAACGCCGCGCGCCTCATCGACGCGAAGGGGCTGGACCGAGGCTGAGGGGGCGGCTTCGGCCTCGACGCGCGCGCCCTCTTCTCGGCGGCCTCAAGACGCCTCTTCCTCGCGCGCTCCATCTCGGCCTCCTTGAAATCACTGAATGTGGACACGACCAGGAGACTCTTCAGGGAGAGGCCGAAGATTATGATGTAGACTATCTTGCTCATGTCGAACTTCACGAAGTACGGGCCGTAGGTGATCTCCGCGATGCCCCCTCCGAAGACGACGAAGAACCACAGGCAGACGAACGCGATGGCCGAGAGGCCGAACACCATTCGCAGGTGGGTGCCGGGCCGGTGAGCGACCTCCAGCGTGCTGGACGCCACTATCATCCCCCCGAAGAACATCACGTACATCTTGATGTCCGACATGAACGCGGTCGCGAGCTGCGGGTAGTTGTCGGTAATAAGGTCGACGAGGACAAGGGGTATCACGATGAACCTCAGGGTCTCGGTGAAGGCGGTCCAGACCGTGTCCGGTATTCGACCCTTCTGCGCTATGGTATCACCCCCGCGGGCAGGTCGTAGTAGAGCACGACCTCGAATCCCTCGACGTCGATCACTATCCGGACCGAGTCCGGGGTCGAGCCCAATGGGATGTCGAACACGGCCGTCCCTGCCGTGATCCTGCCGAGGCGCACGCTCTGGGACACCTCGGACACGACGGTCGAGCCGTCGAGCA
The DNA here is from genome assembly GCA_013331315.1 of Thermoplasmata archaeon. Lineage (GTDB taxonomy): Archaea > Thermoplasmatota > Thermoplasmata > UBA10834 > UBA10834 > UBA10834 > UBA10834 sp10834u. The sequence goes on along the minus strand of DUGQ01000212.1, from coordinate 474 downwards.
AGTACGCGGTGAGAGACGCGTACCCTGAGAGTATGTCCGAGGTCGCCAGCGTGTAATCGACCGCCAGCTGCATCTCAGCAGGGTCGAATCTCACATCGTCCACCCGTGCGTCCTGGATCAGCGCATCCCATGGGATGCTCACGGAGTAGCGCGCGTCGAACTTGACGAGCTTGAGCGTGTAATAGCATGAGACGTCGACCACGAATTCAAGAAGGTCGTCGTTGAAGACCATCCAGGTCAACCCATCATTGTACATCTCGAAGAGGTCGAAGGAGAACTCTATCTCCCCGTCCGTGACCGTCCCAGCCTTCATCGTGCCTAGCTCAACCGTGTCCTGAGCGATCTGAACCCGGGTGTAGTTCGAGACCTCGTAGCTGAGCACGAGGTCATCCACGTGGTAGACCCCGCCGTTGTCTATCGTGAACGGTGCTGTCACGGTGACGACGCCCGACGAGTACTCCCATATGACCTCGT
>DUGQ01000139.1 GCA_013331315.1 Thermoplasmata archaeon | reverse complement strand
GGTTGAACTAGATCGCAGAAAGGCTCTTCACCGTCTTCTGGTCAAGTCTCTTGACCACTTCGACGAGAAGACGGACCGCGTTGTCCACGTCGCTCAGGCTCATCATCCCGGCGTGAGCGTGGATATGTCTGACTGAGACGCCAATCACTATCGTCGGACACCCAGCGTTGGCCATGTGCACGATACCAGCGTCGGTCTCGCCCCCTTCCCCTGGCGTGTGAGACAGCTGATAGGGAATGCCCTTCTTGTCGGCGACCTCGAGGACCAGCTTCAGTAATCCTTCGTTCGGAATCATGGATGGATCGTAGAAGGTTATCGAAGGACCGAGCCCCATCTTCGTGGGAGCGTCCTTCGCGTCGATCCCGGGGACGTCGCCGGCGATGTCGCAGTCGATAGTCAGGCAGACGTCCGGCTTCACGAGATACGAGGTCGTCCGCGCTCCCCTCAATCCGACCTCCTCCTGGGTGGTCGCAGCCCCAATCACGGTGTTCGGATGGTCGATCGCCTCTTCCTTAAGAGTCCGGATCACTTCCGCGGCGACGAACACGCCTGACCTGTTGTCGAAGGCTTTGCCTATGGCGACCTGATCGGTACCGCGTTTCTTCCCGTCGACGAACGTCTTCTTGCGTATCACCGAGTATGACGACTCGGGCACGACGGGGTCACCGATGCCAATGCCCAACGCCTTCGTCTCATCCTTGTTCGAGGCGCCAACGTCGATGAACATCATGTCCAGCGACACCGGTTTGTCTCTCGCTTCTGGCGAGAGGAGGTGCGGGGGTTTGGCGGCTATGACGCCTTGGACCGTGCCCTTGGATGTTCGCACCTTCACGCGTTGCCCGAGCAGGACCTGGTGGAACCAGTCGCCCAACGGGCTGAACGCCAGATAGCCCTGTTCGTTCACAGAGGTCACGATGAATCCTATCTCGTCTATGTGGGCCGGGATGAACACTACGGGCTTCTCCGACACGCCCTTCTTCTTGAACATCAAAGAGCCCAAGTTGTCACTGAAGACCTCGTCCGAATACTGGCTCACGTAGTCCTTGAGGATTCTTGCTGACTCCTTCTCGAACCCAGAAGGGCCGAAGCTGTTGGATAGCCTCTCCAGAAGGGCGTATCTGGTGTCGTTCATCGCTGTCACGCTCCGGCACGGGAACACGTCCATGGCAAATCAATATTGCCTCTCGAGTACGAGGAGGATCGAGAATCACGCAGCGAGAGTCAATGACCAAGTATGTCCAATTGGGCCCGATTAACGCACTGGCGGCCCGATTCTCGATGGAAAGAACCTTCTTAACGTACTCAATCCCGGTCTCGGAGATTGAGCCACCACTAAAGCCAGGGGGAAAGAAGTCATGATATTTGGAGGACGGGTCCTCGCACTGGTACTCTGCTTGATTCTGGCCGTGACGTCTGTCTTCCCCGTGGGATTGGCCGAGTCGGACTCGTCCCAGGGAAGGCTCTCGAACGGCACCGCGACTGGGGGCATGTCCGCTGACGAGGAGACCCTGCTGGACGCAATCGATGTCGACAACGCGTGGTCACATCTCGAGTACCTGGCGAGCCTCGGGGAGAAAACGGCAGGGTCGTCCCTGGAGCTGTTCGCCCAGCAGTACGTATATGACTCGATGTCCGACATGGACTTGGATTCGGTGGCTATGGAGACATTCTCCACTTCCAGTTGGGAACAGCACGGAACTGCCATGAGCGTGACTTCGCCTGTGACCGAGGATGTTCAGGTGGCGACCTATGGAGGCTGCTACTCNNACGGTGAGCCGTACTACTTCGGGAACTCCGACGGCGGCAAGAGCCTTGTCGCCCAGATGGTGGATGTCGGGCGAGGGACCCCCGCCGAGCTTGAGTCGGCAGGAGGCCTGGAAGGTGCGATCGCGCTTGTGCTCAGAGACGACAATGTGATTCCATATCCGAAGGTCACTATCGAGGAGGTCGCTCTCCATGGAGCGTCAGCCGTGGTCTTCTACGGCTACTACGACCAGTACCCTGCCCCCGATGGCATCAAGCAGGACAGCATTGGAGGCTCGCTGCCCGCGTTCTCGATATCCAGGGATTCCGCCTACCGGATCCTTGATCTGATGAAACACGACCCTGTCACCGTCCGCATAGACGGCTCCGCAGACCTCCTGTCCTACGGGAACGCCCAATCCGTCAACGTCGTCGCCTACATGCTCGGCTCGATTCAGCCCGACGAGTACATTGTGTTCTCGGCCCATGCGGATACTTGGTGGTCAGGGGCCAACGATGACTGCTCGGGAGTGGCGGCGGGGCTCGAGTTTGCCAGGCTGTTCTCCCAGGCAAGGGCCGCCGGGACGTACGTGAGCGAGAGGACCTTGGTGTTCTGCTCCTTTGGCGCGGAGGAGTCCGGGGGACCGTCTGATTGGTACGATTGGATCGCGGGGTCGTACGAGTTCGTACGCTCACATCCGGAGATCGTCGATGGCCTCGTGTTACACCTGAACGCCGACATGATAGGGTTCGACAGGTCCAGCCAACCGTATTGGCTGGAGAACTCGTGGGAGATAAACGACTTCGTGAAGGGGGCGATCGCGGACTCCAAGGTCGACGCCACCTGGTGCTATCCGGTGTATCCATACACCGATTCGTGTTCGTTCGGCGCGATAGCGGGAGGCTCGACCGTCTTTGCCGCGTGGACCGTGGATAGCGAGCCAGTATACCACACACAATTGGACGACATCTCACAGTCGAACCAGGAATCGATGGCTGACATGATGGGTCTTTTCGGCTTGATGGCGACCAGGGCGGACCGCGCCTTGGTGCTGCCGATCGACTTCATGCCGACCCTGAACTGGATCACCAGTGGGCTGAAGTCGCAGGCACCTACGGTGCCCTCGGAGGGAGAGCTGTTTGAGAGGGCTTTCGAAGCGTTGGGCAGCCTCCGCGACCGGGCGCAGGCCGTCAACGAGTATGCTGAGATTCTCCGTCGTGACTACGACGCCGCGGAGACAGACGGAGAGCGAGCGGCAATCGCCGAGAAGGCCAACGACCTGAACCAGAGGCTCATCGGAGCGCGTCAGATCATCAACTCATGGACGATCGGCCAGGGAGGGGCGATGGGGTCGTGGGACGTCTTTCTCAGGACGGGGCAGCATGTCCACGATTACATAGGTCTGAACGGTGCGATCGGTTGCCTATCCAGCGGGTCGGCGAACAACGCCATCAGCGCGCTGCAGGGGATATACACGATGGAGTGGGCGCCACTGTGCAGCCTCGAGACTTACGAGCGAATCATGAGCTGGATGATCAACGACGAGATGCACTGGGCAGACGATTTCGACCAGCAGCAGGCATACTTGGAGGTCTACTGGATCTACCTCGGCCTGAAGGAAGAGACCCTAACGAGTAGTCAGGCGAAGGAGATTCTTGAGGACATGAGGGACAACCTGTTGATACCCTGGCTGCAGGAGGACTTGCTCACCCTGGAATGGGCCTGGAAAGGGGGTTCGGACGTTCTAGCAGAGGTTCAGCCATGAGCTCATGCCGAGTGAGTCCTCATCGAGAGCAGGAAGTAGTCGTTTCACGTCAATCGTATCTCAATGACGAGGAGAAAGGGGATTGGGTGTGATGTTTGGAGGTTCTCTTAAACGTCTTGTGTGCCTGATGGTCTCGATGACATTCGCCACCTCGCTCTTCGCCGGACTCGCGCTTGGAGAGGAAGACAACGAGATCGCGGACTGGACGCTTGCCCTCTACATCGATTCCGACAACGACCTTGACATATGGGCCCAGGAAGACGTGGACCAGATGCTCAGCGTCGGCTCCACGGAGAACGTCGACATCGTCGTCCTGTGGGACACGGAGACCGGGCCCGCGAGGGCCTATCATGTGCTCAAAGGAGATCTCTCCGAGCTAGACGACTGTGAGCTGAACGGAGTCGAAACGAACATGGGCGACCCCGAGACGCTCCGAGAGTTCGTCTCGTACGCGAGCTCGAGCTTCGAGTCGGAGAAGCTCATGCTGGCGCTCTGGGACCACGGGGACGACTCGTTGGGCGTGTGCTTCGACTACCATACCGGAACGGACACGCCGATAGACTACCTCACCCACCAAGAGGTCGTCTCGGCCCTGTCCGAATCCGAGGTAGACGTCCTCCTGTTCGCGGCCTGCATACTCGCGATGGCCGAAGTCGCGTACGAGTACTACGCTTCAGGGGTCGCCATAGACTACATCGTGGCTAGCGAGGGGTACGACCCGATGCCTGGCTTTCCGTGGGATACGATCCTGACCGAGATTACCGCGCGGCCCGACATGACCGCTCTCGAGCTCGCGACGACCTTGGTCGACGAGCACGTGGACTATTACAGCGTCAAACACAGGGGAGAGGATGGTCCACATGAGGAGGGGGGCGAGCAATACGAGGACGAACCAGGGACCGCCTGGTGGTTCATGTCCTACGAGCACGTCACGTTCTCCGTGATGGATGTCTCTGAAATGGGAGAGGTCATGACCGACGTGGAGGAATTGGCTTCTGCACTGATCCTCGAGATGGACGAGTACGCGGAGGTCGTGACTCGGGCCAGGGGTCTGTCGATCCTCCCATGGTCCCAGAACGGCTGGGAGAGGACCGTCGACTTCCCGACCCTAGTGGAGACCATCGGAGACGCGTGGCCC
>DUGQ01000041.1:1393-16728 GCA_013331315.1 Thermoplasmata archaeon | reverse complement strand
CAGGATCGCAGGGAACGGCGACTTCGCGAACAAGATCGGGACCTATGAGAAGGCGGTTCTGGCGAAGGAGAACGGCGTCCCATTCTACGTGGCCGCTCCTGTCAGCACGTTCGACGCCTCCTTGGGAAGCGGGGATGAAATCGCGATTGAGCAGAGGTCACAGGACGAGGTCCTCGTGGTCGACGGTGTCAGGGTGGCTCCTGAAGGCTCGGAGGCTCTGAACCCCGCCTTCGATGTCACCCCATCCGAGTACGTCACGGGTTTCATCACTGAGGCGGGCGTCTTCAGACCTGACGGCTTCTCGAAGCTGTTCGAGAACGAGTGACGCTGGCCCGGCAGGCTTTTTATCCAAGTGTCAGATATGGGCCCGGATGATACTCGTAACGAAGTGGTTCGGCTGCTTTCTGTGCAGCGAGGACAGCGTCAAGAAGGCGGTCACGTTCCCCAAGAGCCCTTCGGACATAGCTGAGAGGCTTCAGCTCGTCAGGGACGGGAAGGTCCTCGCTGAGGAGATGAGCCTCAGTAAGCAGGCCAACCAGGTCTATGACCGTCGGCTCGCTGAGTTCGGCAGACCGATCAGGTTCGATTCTTCGTTCATACGGCCCGAGGACTACGGGTTCACGCTGGACCTGTACAGAGAGGCCACGATAGAACTAGCCAAGCGCGTGGTGAAGAGCAGCGTAGGACCCGATGTGTTCCTCGGGCAGGCGGTCCGGGCCTACGACGACATCGTCCACACGAACAACATCCTCTCCGAGCGTCTGCATGAGTGGTATTCCTTGCACTTCCCGGAGCTCACCGAGGTCCTGTCGAAGGAGGCGTACGCCAAAGCGGTCGGGGAGAACGGCTCCAGAGACGAGGTGATGGCCTCCATGTCGATGCGGATGGACTCGATCGGGGCGGACGTCCAGGAAGAGGACCTCGCGCCGATAAAGGACCTGGCTTCGTCGCTGAGGGACGCGATGGATACCAGGTTGACATTGGAGCGCTACGTGGACGGGCGCATGAGACAGGTCGCTCCGAACGTGTGCAACCTTGCGGGCCCGATAATCGGCGCGAGACTCATCATGCAGGCTGGCAGCCTTTCGAGGCTGGCCTCGATGCCATCCGGAACGATTCAGCTGCTTGGCGCGGAGAAGGCGATGTTCAGGCATCTGAAGAAGAAGACCGCTCCGCCCAAGCACGGCATAATCTTCCAACACCCGCTGGTGCACAACGCTCCTCTCTGGCAACGGGGCCCGATAGCCCGCATATTGGCATCGAAGATATCGTTGGCCGCGAGAGCAGACGCGTTCACCGGCAACGATATATCGCCCCTGCTCTTTTCCCTCTTCAAAATCATCCAGGAATTTCCGCATCGCGGAGTGGCGTATCTCNNACGATATATCGCCCCTGCTCAAGGAACAGCTCGAGCGGAGGGTCGAGGAGATAAGACGTCAGCGCCCGACGCCTCCAAAGAAGCCTGCTGGCAAGCGCAAGAAGTCCCGCCGATAGACGGCAACTATTTCTAATTGCCCCTTCTTACGGTCAGGTGAAGTGATACTCATGGCGTGGGAGCAGGCAGAGGTCAGGACACTCAAGGAAGGGCGCTACATGAACATCGATGACGAGCCCTGCAAGATCATCAGCATATCCACCTCCAAGCCGGGGAAGCATGGGGAGGCCAAGGCGAGGATCGAGGCCATAGGGATATTCGACGGGAGCAAGAGGTCCGTGGTCTATCCGGTCAAGCACAAGGTGCAGGTCCCCTTGATCGACAAGCGTCAGGCGCAGATCGTCACCATAGTCGGCGCCGAAGTCCAGCTGATGGACCTCGAGACATACGAGATGTTCCAGCTGCCTATCCCGGACGACCTGAAGGACTCTTTGACCCCTGGCGAGGACATACAGTACCTCGTCGCCATGGGCAGGAAGAAGATCACGCGGGTGTAGGGGATGCCGAGCCGCGGTATGCTGAGGTTCGCCGACGCGCGCTCCGGTCTTGATGAAGCGCGCTTCGTGGTCCTCGGCGTCCCGTTCGACAAGACAACGACTTTCCGCAGTGGCACGCGCTTCGCTCCCACGACGATTCGCGAAGCCTCATCGAGCTTCGAGCCAGATATGTTCGAGCACGGCCTGTCCCTTCTTGACATCCCTTTTCACGACTCCGGGGACCTCTACGACGAGGGGACCGTCGACGAGATGGTGGCCGCAGTGGAGGACGAGTCCCGCCGGATCATCGGCGCGGGCAAGTTCCCTGTCGTGATCGGTGGAGAGCACTCGATAACCCCACCGGTTGTGAAGGCCTTCGACGAGGAAGTCGCTGTGGTCATAATCGACGCCCACCTCGACTACAGAGACGAGTACCAGGGCCTGAAGAACAGTCACGCGTGCGCCCACAGGCGCGTCGCGGACGTAGTCGGGAAGGGAAACGTGTTCGCTTTTGGCGTTCGTTCGATATCGAACGACGAGGACTCTGAGGATGCATCGTACGTGGACGCGTTCAGGATCCATGAGCGTGGCTGCAAGGAGGAATTCGAGAAGGCCCTAGCGGAGCTCCCCGACCGCCCTGTCTATCTCTCGCTCGACATCGACGGGATCGATCCAGCCTACGCACCGGGGACCGGGACTCCTGAGCCATTCGGCCTTACTCCGTTCGATGTGAGATATGTCATAAACAGATTGGGCGATCGACTGGTGGGATTCGATGTCGTGGAGGTCTGTCCTCCGTACGACAACGGCAACACCTCGATCCTCGCTGCTAGGTTCATCAAGGAAGTCATAGCTGTCAAGTGGAAAGCCTCAAGATCCGGCTGACCGGACGGCGTCCCTGCTAGAGTCACCCGACGATGTCCATCACGTTCTTCTTGTACGACTCGGCTATTTCCATTGCCCTGTCGCGGGTTCTCGCCTCCGAGAATATCCTGAACAGAGGTTCGGTGCCCGAAGGCCGCACCAACACCCAGCCGTCGTCAAAGAAGACCTTCAGCCCGTCCGTCGTGTCCGTCCTGCCCTCCGTTGAGTCCTCAAGAAGTCTCTTGAGGACCTTCTCCTTCAGCTCGTCCGGGCAGGCCGTCTTGGTTTTGTACTGGGAGTACGCTGGGATGTCAGCATTGATCTTGGAAAGCTTCTCGCCGCGTGCCACGATCTCGATCATCCTGGCCGCGGCCATGGCCCCGTCCCTGCAGTATTGGAATTCCGGGAATATGAGACCGCCGTTCTCTTCGCCCCCGAATATCGCCGAGTGGGCGATCATCGCGCGTGCTACGATTGGCGACCCCACCCGAGTGAACATGATCTCTCCGCCGGCCGCTTTGACGGCGTCCTCGACGCACTTCGAGGATCCGACCGTCGTGACGACCAGCCCTCCGCCGTGATCCTTGCACGCATACTGAGCGGCGATTGCCAGGCTTCTGTCGCCGTACATGTACGAGCCCTTCTCGTCGACGAATATCGTCCGGTCTGCGTCCCCGTCGTGGAGTATACCTATGTCGAAGTTCCCGCCTTTCATGAACTCGACCAGGTCCTTCGCGTTGTCCGGAGTGGGCTCGCTGTTGTGTCCAGGAAACGCTCCGTTGGGGTCTGCGTTGAGCGTGACATAGCTGACACCCAGTCTCTCAAGCAGCTTTGGGGTCACGTTGCCTCCAGCGCCGTTCCCGCAGTCGAGCGCGACCCTAAGGCCCGCCCCCATTATGGCCTCGACATCGGTCCTGGCGACGATCCCGTCTATGTAGTCCGGGACCGCCCTGTCGAAACCTCCCTTCTTCCCCATGGTCCGCCAGTCGGCTCTGACGAATTCCTGGGCGTGGAATATCCGCTCTATCCGCTCCTCGTTCTCTCTTGCCATCTCGGTGCCATCAGGGTCTATGCACTTTATCCCGTTGAACTCCGGGGGGTTGTGAGACGCGGTGATCATGATGCCGCCCGCCACATCGTTCGACTTCACCGCATACTGAACCGTCGGGGTGGGCACGACACCACAGTCTAGGACATCGCACCCCGTGGCCATTATGCCCGACATGCAGGCCGCCCTGAGCATGTCGTTCGATGTCCGCGCGTCCGTGCCGACCATCACCGGCCCTCTCATGAAGCTCCCTATCGCGAGCCCGAGCTTCTGCGCGAACTGGCAGTCCATCTCGCTCGTGTTGACGACTCCCCGCACTCCGTTGGTTCCAAAGAGTCGAGGGGCGACATCCTGTTGGGTCATGATATCCTTAACTCGGACATGCTAATTGGCGAGATAAAGGCTTTGTCGACGGTCTGGATGGTGAACGAAAGTGCCTCGTGCTCCATGGCACCTTATGCCACGCGCCATCTTCTCTCCCGCAAGGGTTAAGACACCACCAAGCATTCGCCATGTCATAGGGGGCGCCGCATGGGATTCAAGGAGTGGATTATCCCTCAGGAGAAGCGTTTCTTCGACATGCTCGAACAGCAGGCGGATGTCGTCCTTGAGGGCGCAGAGACCCTTGCCGATCTCGTGAAGAAGTTCGACCATGTCGCGGAGAAACGGGAGAAGATGAAGGTCATCGAACACAAAGGGGATGATGCGGTCCATGAGATCTCTGAGGCGCTTAACAGGACCTTCGTCACTCCGATAGACCATGACGACATGTCGAAGTTGGCGTCGCGGCTGGACGATATCCTGGATTACATGGAATCTGCCGCTCACAGGATGTGGTCGTACGAGATAAAGCGGATTCCGCCGGACATGGTCAAGCTGGTCGAAGTGCTGCTCGTGTCCACGAAGGAGGTTAACCACGCGGTGAAGGACCTCCGCAACTTCAAGAGAAAGAACGAGATCGTGCGACATTGCATCGAGATAAACCGTCTGGAGAACGTCGGCGACGAAATCACCCATCAGGCCATCGCCGACCTGTTCAAGACCAGCGATGTTCTGGAGACCATCAAGCTAAAAGAGATATACGAGCACCTGGAGTTGGCGACGGACAAGTGCGAAGACGCGGCCGATGTAATCAAGGACATATTCATCAAGCATTCGTAGGTGGGTCTCGATGGACATCTTCGGGCTCTCGATCCTCGGCGTCACGACGATTGCGCTCACTCTAGCATTCGAGTTCGTGAATGGCTTTCACGACTCAGCCAATTCGGTCGCGACAGTGGTCGCGACGAGGGTCCTGTCACCCGTATGGGCGGTCGGCCTCGCGGCGTTGTTCAACTTCTTCGGGATATTCGTCTTGGGGATGGCCGTCGCGAAGACGGTCGGTAAGGGGATAATCGACGATGAGCTCGTCCTGGATTACGGTGTTTCCCTGATATTCTGCGCAGTCGTGGGAGCCATAGTCTGGGACCTCATCACATGGTGGCTCGGAATACCGACTTCGAGCAGCCATGCCCTCATAGGCGGCCTGATAGGCGCGGGGGGCGCGGTCTGGTTCGTCGACGCCATAGTCTGGAGCGGCACACTCAAGACGATAGCGTTCATCGTCGTGTCGCCCGTGGTAGGCCTTGCGATAGGCTTCCTCCTGACGGCGACGACGATGCGGGCCGGGAGGAAGACCTCTCGGACCACGGTGAATTGGTGGTTTCGGAGGTTGCAGATAGGCTCAATGGCGTTCCTGTCCATGATGCATGGCTCGAACGACGCCCAGAAGGGGATGGGCATAATCACGAGCGTGTTGATGCTGGAGGCGGGGGTCTTCGCGACAGGGGCCTTCGAGCCAGAGGCCTGGGTCGTCGTGACGTGCGGCGTGATGATCGCCTTGGGCACGTTCTTCGGCGGCTGGAGAATCGTGAAGACCATGGCTGCGAGAGTCACCCAGTTGCAGCCCTACCAAGGATTCTGCGCGGAGACGGGGGCGGCGACCATGATCGCGGTCGCGACACATTTCGGGATTCCAGTGAGCACGACTCACACGGTCTCCGGCGCGATAATGGGGGTCGGCGCGACCAAGAGGCTCTCCGCGGTCCGATGGGGTGTCGGCCGCAAGATCGTGATCGCCTGGATCCTTACCATCCCGGCTTCGGCGACCATCGCTGGAATCCTCTTCTTGATCATGAATGCCTTCGGCTGAGAGCGCTCTGGGGACGTCGCGATCACTCGTCTGGGGCGTCGGCATCGCTCACGATCGTGTCGACGATCGTGGTGTCGTCCGGGACATCGACGTCCACGTCGACGATAGAGTTCGTTATGCTGCATCGTCTGCCTATCGTGGCGCCGTTGTAGATCACTGAGTTCGCGATTCTGGTATGTTCCCCGACTGAGACCCCCGACGATACGTACGTGTTCGCCCCGATGACCGCCTTGGACACTTCCGCTCTCTCCTCCACGACTGGAGGGGACTGAATGGTGTCGTCCATCACACCCCCTCTCATGAGCGTCCAGAAAGCCTTGAGGAGGTTCTCCCTGGTGCCGCAGTCGACCCAGAAGCCCTCGAATCTCAGGCCGTACATTCCACGGTCGAGGATCCGCGGGAACACCTCTCTCTCCATGGATACGAACCCGTCAGCGATGTAGTCAAGCGCTTCGTACTCCAGCGCGTACGCGCCCGCGTTTATGAGGAGGGAGAAAGCCTCTTCCTTCGTGGGCTTCTCCTGGAATCGGCGTATCCTGCCGTTGTCGTCCATGTCGACGACTCCAAAGGGTGTGGGGTCTTCGACCTCCCACAGGGAGATGGTCGCGAAGGCCCCCTTGCTCCTATGGTATCGAACGAAGCTCTCCATGTCTACCGATGAGATGCTGTCCCCGTTGATGACCAGGAAGGGCCCGTCGATGTACTCCTCGACATTCTTCACCGCCCCTCCGGTCCCCATCGGCTCCCTCTCCTCGACTATGGTGATCTTCCTACGAGGAGGGTTCTTCCGCAAATACTCCTCCATGGCTTCCCTCATGTATCCCACGGGGACGATGGTCTCGTCCACCTCCTCGGGAAGCGAGTCGATGACGTGCATCATGAGCGGCTTGCCCATGACCGGGACCAGGGGCTTGGGGACCCTGTAAGTGAGCGGTCTCAGGCGAGTGCCCTTTCCGCCCACGAGTAGCACAGCTTTCATAATCGGCCTGATATGGACCAAGGCACCAAAAAGGTATCTGATTGGCCTGCGAGCGACGATCACTTCGGTGATATGCTGACGACGTTGTTGCCTCGGAGCACCACGGTCCCAAGCCTCTTGACCTGGTCGCCGTTCGTCTCCTCGGTGTCCTCGAGGACCATGTTCAGATAGTCGTCGAATCCCGTGAGGGTTCCTTCGAGCAACCTGCTGTCCTTGAGCAGGAGCGAGACCTTCTTGTTCATCGACTTCTCAAGCAAACTGAGAGGCATGACCATTGATATCAACCTGGTCAATGCCGAGTGTTGACTTAAAGCTTTTCTTTCAGATGGCCCGAGACGAATCGATGGCTAGCCGAACCTACGATTTTCCGTTCTTCTTGGAGAGCTCGCCCTCTATCCATGCCTTGACTTCATCCCGCGAGCGCGCGTCGATGCCGAAGGTCTCGATGAATTTCTTGGTCGTCGTCAGCTGGACGCTGTTCTTCTTCGGCCTGCATCTTATCAGACCGAGCTCATCGAGCGTCCGCACATGACCGTATACTTTGCTGCCGAGGAGTTCGGAGAGCTTGCTCTGTAGAATAGGCTGGTAGTAGGCGATCAGAGATGCCGTCTTCAGCACGTCCTTCGGCACGCTCAGCTCCGCAAGTTTCGCAGCAGGAGTCGAGTACTCCTTCTTCACCTGCATGGCGTATCTCGGCCCCATCTTCGCTATCTCTATCGCCCTGTCCGAGCTGTTGTACTCGTCCGCGAGGTTCTTCAGGGCGGAACGTATCGTCCTCACATCCAACCCCGAGGCCTCCTTCAGCTCCGTAACCGTCACCGGCCCCGCCGCGGAGAAGAGCGCGGCCTCGACAATCCTCTCGCTCTTCACTTGACCTGCGCTACCTTTTCGGCCTGGACCTCTTCCACCACCGCCGAGTCCTCAAGCTGCGCTATGTCCCACGGAACCTTCACCTCGAGAAAGATCTCGCCGAAAGGCGGTTTCTCCTGCCAGATGTGCACCTTGCCCATCTTGGCGAGGAAGAGCATCGCGACGAGCACGGTGATCCTGTCCTCCCTTCCGGCGTGGTACAGGTCGGACGCTGGTATGGGGCCGCTTCCGAATCGTTGGATCCTCTCCCACACGTCGGCGATGTCCTCTTCGAGGCTCTCCTTGTGCGACTTGTCGTCGAAGTCGGGTCTGCGGTACTTCTTCATGAACCTTGCGAGCTCCGGCTTGATGTCCGATTCCTTCTTCGCCTCCTCGAAGGCGTCGAGGAGGTCGATCAAAGTGACAGGGCGTTCAGCCCTTCTGCGTATCCTCTCGTCGATGGGCATCTCCTCGCGGTACAGGAGTGCCTCACCGCCCGAGAGGTCGAACGGTTCGGAGAACAGGTCGAAGCCGGCCGGGTCCATTCCGTCGAAGGCCAGCTCGCACGTCTCCGGCCTGTCCGCCCGGACCACGGCGAAGTCGCTCTGAAGCCGCAGTATCTCCCATGCCATGTATACTATCTTGCCGGCGATGATGAGGTTGACATCGGTCGCCTTCCTCACCTTGGCCAGGTACATCTTGGAGAACTCTATCAGGTTGATGTCCCACGGGTTGAACTGCTGCTGGACGACCAGCTCGAAGGTCTGCGTGACGCACCTCTCGAACGGGTCGTCGGAGGGCACGAGGGTGCCGCGCTGCATCTCCTCCGCGATCTTGACGTACCTCCCTATCTTGGTCTGCAGATCCTCGTTGTCGTCGATCATCGCCCTCTCGTACATCAGGTGGTTGATAATGTTCCCGAAGTTGGTCTCCGCTGCCATCATGTCTACGCGGCCTCCTGTGGTTCGTTGGGGAGTGGTTCCTCCGTCGGTGGGCCCATCTCCATCTCGGCGCCGACGTTTGGCTTCATGATCACGTCCGAGACGCCCTCGCGCTGCATCGTCACGCCGATTATGTGGTCGGCGTCGTTGAGTGTCACCTTCCTGAGCGAGATCTGGATGAACTGCGCGTTCTTGGAGCTGCGCTTGACGGCCCTGGAGACGTTCTCGGCGTTGACGCCATCGAGGAACATGTCCACCTCGTCCAGCAGGTAGAACGGCGACGGCTCGAAGGCCTGTATGGCGAATATGAACGAGAGCGCCGTCATGCTCTTCTCGCCTCCCGAGAGAGCCTCCATCCTGACGAACTTCTTGTCCTTCGGCCTGGCCTTGATTATCAGCCCTCCAGCGAGCGGGTCCTCCTCGTTCTCCAGGAGCAGCTCGGCCTCGCCACCGCCGGAGAGCTCCGAGAATGTCTTCTTGAAGTTCTCGTTGATCGCCACGAATATCTTCTGGAACCCGAGCTTCTTCTTCGCGTTGAGCTCGTCGACAAGCTTTATCAGGTTGCTCTTCTGCTTGGTCAGCTGGCCAACCTCTGACTTGATCTCGTCGAACCTGGTCTTCCTATCCTCGTATTCGTCTATGGCCTTGAGGTTGACCGCTCCGAGCGAGTTCATCTGTCTCTCGCAGTCCGCGACGGCCCTTCTCAGCTCGTCCGCGGGAGGAATGGTGTCGGGGAGTTCGACCGACGCGAACTGCGCGGCCTCCGCCTCTGCCTCCTTGAGCCTGGTCTCCGCGTCCACGAGCTTCGTCTGAAGGCTCAGTACGAAGTCCCCGTTCGTCTGTATCTTCGTCTGCACCTTCTCTATCGCGCCCTCGGTCTCTGTCTTCTTCTTGTACAGTGAGTCCCTCTTGTTCCTGAGGGTGTTGAGCTTGTCCCCCATCGAGCGTTCCATGCTGAGGAGCGCCTTGAGCTCGGTCTCGTACTTCGCCTGGTTCTCCTCGCTCTCCTCTCCCTTGGAGCGGAGCTCCTCGACTCGGGAGTCCGTGCCGGATATCGACTCCTCGATCTCCTTCCTCCTCGAGTTGACCAGCTCTATCTGCTTGGTGATCGTCTGGATGTCAGAGTTGAGGGTCGCTGTATCGTTGGAGAGCTCCAGTATGCGCTTCTCCAGCTCCTTGAGCCTCTGGGACAGCTCCTGAGGCGTCGCCTCCATGAGCTTCTTGTCCTTCGCGCTCTTGCTCTTCCGTGCCTTCTCGAGGTCCTCGTCGAGCCGCGTGACGTCCTGCTTCACCTTCTCGATCAGGTCGAGGCAGTCCGACAGCTCCTTGTTCTTGGCGTCTATCTCCTTCTCGGTCGAGTCCAGCTTCTGCTTGAACTCCTTCATCTTGGTCTCGAGGGAGCTTATCCTCACGCTCTCGCCGCTGTCCTTGGTGGTCGAGTCCCTGATCTGCCCCTCGAGCTCGACCAGCTTGGCCCGGAGCCCGGACAGCTCGACCCGTACCTTCTCGGACTGCTCTGTCGCGTCCCTGAGTTCGGACGCCTTCTTCTCGATCCTGCTCTCGGACGGCGCCCCGAACTTGACGAGGTTCGCGTCCAACGTGCCTCCGACCATCGCTCCGCTAGCCTCAGCGAGCTCGCCCTCGAGCGTGACGAGCCTCACGCCGCCCATTAGCTTCCTGGCCTCGGCGAGGTTCTTGACCACAACCGTGTCGCCGAAGACGAACCAGAACGCGGTCCTATATTCCTCGTCGAACCGTATGAGGTCTATCGCGAAGCCGAGCGAGGTCTTGGACGCCATGAGCGCCTTGCCCCTCGGCCTCCCGTCCAGCATCTTGTTGAGGGGTAGGAACGTCGCCCTGCCCAGCTTGTTCTTCTTGAGGTAGTCGATGCACTGCGCGGCCACCTGGTCAGTGTCCACGACGATCGACTGCATCCTGTTGCCCGCGGCCACGTTCAAGGCGGTCTCGTACTCCTCCTCGACGTCCGCGAGCTCCGCGACGGTGCCGTGAATGCCCTTGATATCTCCCTTGTCCCTTGCCTCGAGGAGACGCATGGTAGCCGAGTTGTAGCCCTTGCGGACCATGTCCGCCGCCTCCGCCTCGGCCTTCATCTGGTTGTACTCGCGCGTGAGCGACTTGACCGCGTTCTCCAAGTCCTCGGACTGCTTCAGGAGCTTCTTCTCGCGGTTCCTCTCCGCGTAGTATTCCTCCTGGACCTTCTTGAGCCCCATGGATGATGTCTTGGTCTCGCTCTTCAGTTCCTTGACCGACCATTCCGAATCCTTGAGTTCGAACTCGTAGGTCTTCTTCGTCTCTTCCAGGTTAGCGATGTCGATCTTGATGCGCGC
This sequence comes from Thermoplasmata archaeon, assembly GCA_013331315.1. Lineage (GTDB taxonomy): Archaea > Thermoplasmatota > Thermoplasmata > UBA10834 > UBA10834 > UBA10834 > UBA10834 sp10834u. The sequence continues at coordinate 5,597 of DUGQ01000041.1, read as the reverse complement.
CAGCCGCTCGTTCTGACGGTCCTCCTCAAGTCTGAGGGCGTGGACCTTCTCCTCCTTCGAGCCGATGCCGACGCTGAGTTCAAGCACCTCCTTCTGGAGGCTGTTGAGCTCGGAGTCCGTCTTGGATATCCTGTCCTGGTGACCCTGGAGCTCGCTCCTGCACGAAGCGAGTTCTTCCGACTTCTCTTTGTGCTCCTTCTTGATTGGCTCCAACCGTTCCTGCAGAGAGGCGATGTCGTCCTTCACCGCCTTGAGGTCCTCTTCCTGCGCCTCTCGGGTCTCCTTCAGTGACTCGATCATGTCCTCGGAGTTGGAGCAGGCGTCCTTCGCGCGGGCGATCTCGATCCTAAGGTTGTCTATCTTCTCCTTGATCTCCCTGGCCTCCTCGCCTCCCCGCTCCGCGATCTCGTTCTCGACCTCCGTGAGCTCGTTCGAGACGCTCTCGAGCTCCTCCTGGAGTTCGCGCCTCTTCTCCTCCGCCTTCGTGCTCTCCTGCGTGTATGTCGTCACCTGCTCCTTGTAGGACGATATCTCGCGATCCACCGCCTCCTTGTTCTTCATCGCGAGAGACGCCTTCGCGAGCGAGAGCCGGTCGTGCAGGTCCTTGTACTTCAGCGCGCCCTCTCGGTCTGTCTCTAGCTGCTTCATCTGCTTCTTGATCTCGTCGAGGATGATCGACAGCCGGTTGATGTTCTCCTCCGCCGTCAGTCGCTCCTTCTCGGCGGACTGGATGTCCTCGTCGAACTTCGTGATCCCAGCTATGTCGTCGAGGATCCTCCTCCTCTCGAGGTTGGTCATCTCGACTATGCGGGTGATGTCCCCCTGCTGGACGAAGTTGTACCCGTCCGCGCTTATCCTCGCGTTCGCGAGGAGGTTGTCGAACTCCCCAAGCGAGGACTTCCTGTCGTTGACGTAGTAGTACGAGTAGTATCCCTCAACGGTGTCCGAGGTCCTGACGAGCCTGGTCAGCTTGACGTCGTTCGATTCGATCGGGATCAGCCTGTCAGAGTTGTCGAAGTGCAGGCTCACCTTGCACTCCTTGGCGGGACGCTTCTCCTTCCCCCCGTTGAATATGAGGTCCGTGAGTCTTCCCGCGCGTATGACCCTGGAGCTCTTCGGCCCGAGCACGAACAGTATGGCGTCGGATATGTTCGACTTGCCTGCCCCGTTCGGCCCCGTCACGGCGGTGTATCCCTCAAGAAGCGGTATCCTGGTCCTCTTGGCGAATGACTTGAAGTTCTCAAGCTCTATCTCCTTTAGGTGCATCGCAACCGACCCCATTGAGGACGAGAAAACATGTCGTGGTGTTGAGGTCTAAAGCACGCAGTTCTCTGCATCCCATCCCGTTGGTCCGACATCTGTCGGACGCATAATAAAAATGGTCTAGCGAGTATATAATACTTCTCGCCAGCGACAATCACATAGGGCCCAGGAGGGCCCTATAGACCCCCGTGAGGGCGGTCCTCGAGGCCTCCCACCCGAGTTTCCTATCGAAGTAGTCTCTGCCTCTCCTCCCCATCTCGGCGAGCGTGTCCGGGGACCGAGCGGCCTCCCTGATGGTCTTCGCCAGCTCCTCCCGGTCGTATTGTATTACCATTCCGCATCCGACGCCCTCGACGGTCTCCGATATGTCCAGCCCCTTCGTGGTTATCATCGGCCTCCCGCAGGCCATCGCCTCGAGCACCTTTATCGGGGTGCAGATTCTGTACTTGGGGTTCGACGGGTCGTACATCACCGGAACGATGTCGCTGGCGTCGGTTATCCTCAGCACCTCGTCGGTGCCCAAGGTCCCCAAGAACCTGACTGACGGGTTGTCCATCGCGGCTCTCTCGACCGTCGGCCTCAGGGTCCCGTTGCCGCCGATCACGACTGTGATGCCATCCCCGGGGGAGAACGCGGTCGCCAGCTCCTCGACCGCTCGCCCGGGCTCGAGCGAGCCGAAGTAGGAGACGACGAAGCCAGTGAGCCCGTGTTTCTTGCGCGTGTCCTCCCTGGAGTGACCGGACAGCACCGCGGTGTCGGGGCTGTTCGTCACTATCGCCGGCGCTGCCCCGACCCTACTGGACAGCATCTGAGCCATGGTCTCGTTGGTCGTGATCAGGCGGTCCGTCTTGGAGGCCATCCATCTCTCCACTGGCCACAGCATCCGACCCACGATCGGGGATTCGCCCACTATCATCAGCGAGTAGATGTCGTGGGCGTCGAGTATGAGCGGCTTCCCGCTGAGCCTCGCCACCGTTAGACCCAACGGGAGTGTGTCGAAGTCGTGACAGTGCACGACGTCGAAATCGAGCCTCCTGGCGACTCTCGCCGCCCTGGCCCAGAACCTCAGCAGGCCCGGCGCGACCTGGGAGAACGATCTGTACGCGGACCTGGGCCCGAGTCTGATGACCTCTACGCCCTCCTCGACCGCCCTCTCAGGCCTGCCCCCCTCCCTGTCCCACGCGACGAGGCGGACTCCTATGCCCGCCTCCATCAGGGCACGGGCCTCTCTCAGGACTCGCGGGTCCGGCCGATGCGGGTTGGAGAGCAGCATCAGGGTCGAGGCCATCGGCTGGATAATCCTCTTGGCGACTATAAACCTGCGCGCACTGTCAGACCGCGATGGACTTCTTCTCGACGATCGACCGCTTGGCCGCCTCTATCAGCTCCACGGTCCGGACGCCGACGGTCCCGCTGTTCGTCGTCTCGGTCTCGGGGTCCTGGATGGACCGCAGGAAGTGGACGAGCTCGTCCCGGATGGTGTTGTTGCGGTCTATGCCGAGCTTGTAGGTGTACCCGCTCTCGTAGACGGTCACCTCCTGGGCGACCGCGTCTATCATCGCCGACCGCGTCTCCCCTACGAGCATTATCTGCCTCGTCTTCCTGGGGACCAGCCAGCTTATGTTCGCCATGGCCATGGGGCCGTCCTCGAACCTGGAGACGACATAGGCCGTCTCCTCCCCCGACTGCCTCCTCGAGGGCATCCCCGAGCAGGTTATCTCCGAGGGCCATCTGCCGAGCAGGTAGTTCTGGATGTCGAACATGTGTGGGGCCAGGTCCATCAGGACATCCCTGTCCGGCCAGGACTTCTCGAGGTTCGTCCAGGTCATCTCCATGAGGAACAGCCGCCCGAAGAACTTCTCCTCGATCAGCCTGCGCGTCTCCGCGAGCGCGTTGTTGAACCGAAATATATGGCCCACGGAGAGTGTCAACCCCTTCTCCTGGGCCAGCTTGACGAGGTCCCACCCCTCCGCCGAGGTCATAGTGATCGGCTTCTCGACAAGCACATGCTTGCCCCGCTCGAGCGCCTCCCTGCATATCTCGTGATGCGAGGAGTTCGGGGTGCAAACGTTCACCGCCGCCAGCCCCTCCTGGTCCAGCAGGACCTTGTAGTCGTCGAACCCGTTCTTCACGCCGTATCTCTCCGCGCAGAACTCCAGGTTCTTCTGGTCCAGGTCGGAGACCCCTATCAGCTCCGCGCCGTCCAGCTTCGTGTACTCGTCCACGATCTTGCGTCCCCAGTATCCGGTCCCAATAACGCCGACTTTCGTCTTGGACATTTCAATCATCCCGTTGCGAAGAACTCCTTCGTCTTCTCGCAGACGTAGTCTATCTGCTCGTCCGTCATGTCCGGGAACATCGGGAGCGTGACGACCTCCTTGCACAGCCTCTCGGTTATCGGGAGCGTCCCCTCCGAGAAGCCGTACATCTCCCGGTAGATGGGCTGCAGGTGGATCGGTATCTCGTAGTGGACACCCGTCTGGACGCCCGCCCCGTCGAGATGCTTCCTGAGCTGATCCCTCATCTCGGTACGGACAGTGTAAAGGTGATAGACGGGGAGAACCTGATCGGTCGGCTGCGGCGGGAGATGGAGGCCTTCCACGTCATTCAGAGATTCATGGTACTTCGATGCCACTCTTCTCCTGCGCTCGTTCCACGTTTCGAGGGACCTGAGCTGGACGATGCCGACCGCCGCGTTCGCGCTGTTGAGCCTGGCGGTGTAGCCGATGATGTCGTGCTCGTACTGCCCCTTCCTCCCGCAGTGTCTGAGCCTCTTCACAAGCTCGGCGATATCCGCGTCATCTGTCGTGACCATCCCCCCGTCCCCTCCCACGTGCATGTTCTTCGTGGGATAGAATGAGAAGCAACCGATGTCACCCAGCGCGCCCGCTCTCTTGCCCCTGTACGCCGCCCCGTGGGCCTGGGCGGCGTCCTCGATCAC
>DUGQ01000041.1:935-1379 GCA_013331315.1 Thermoplasmata archaeon | reverse complement strand
GTACAGATGGACGGGGATTATCGCCTTGACGTCCGGTCCCAGCGCGATCTTCTCAGGGTCGAGTGTGTACTCGTCCTCCAGGACGTCGGAGAACGCTGGAACCCCACCGAACGCTACATACGCGTTCGTGGTAGCCACGAAAGACATCGACGAGGTCGTGACGACATCCCCCGCCTTCACCCCGGCGGCGAGGAGGGACAGCTGAAGCGCGGCAGTTCCTGAGTTGACAGAGACCGCGTGCTTCACGCCGCACATGCGCGCGAAGTCCTCTTCGAACTTGAACATGCTCTCGCCCATCGTGAGGCGTTCGTTCCTCAGCGCGTTCGAGGCTGCCTCGATCATCTCCTCCGTCATAATCGGTTGGGCCAACGGTACCTTCATCATGACTCCTCCTTCAACGGACACTCCTGTCTCCAATGACCTTGGCGGGATTTCCCGCGACGA
>DUGQ01000041.1:0-887 GCA_013331315.1 Thermoplasmata archaeon | reverse complement strand
CAGTCCCTGCCTATCCTGCATCCGTAGAGGTTAACGAAGTCGCGGACGACCGTGTCCTCCCCGATTTCGCAGTCCTCGATGCAGTAGTGTTTCGCCAGGAGTTTCATACCACGCACCAGTGTCTGAGAGAAGCCGTCCCAGCTATAATACATTGCGGAGATAAAACAACGGTGTTTGTCGTTGCCAGGGGGCCTCTCGGGCGTCAGCCCAGTAGCTTCCTCAGGGCGGGTCGCAGCTCTGGCCCAATATCCTCTCTCTCGAGCCCGAGCTCCACTGTCGCCCTGATCCAATCCACCTTGCTGCCGATGTCGAACCTCCGCCCGTCGAACCGGAGCCCGTACAATCCCCTGTCGCCGCACAGCATCTTCATGGCGTCAGTCAGCTGGATCTCGCCGTTCTTCCCAGGGCCGATCCGCTCTAGGTAGTCGAAGATCTGGGGTTCGAAGACGTATCGCCCGATGACCGCCAGGTCTGAAGGGGCGTCCTCCTGCGACGGTTTCTCGACAAGGTCCTTCACGCGGTACAGCCCGTCCGACTCCTCCTCGGCGTCTATGATCCCGTACCTGTCGACCTGCGTCTTCGGGACCTTNNTTCTCCACTCCCACCACGGACGTGCCCTTCGCGGAGTGCGCCTTCAGCAGCTGTGCCATGCAAGGCTTGTCGTTGACGACGATGTCGTCACCCAACATGACGGCGAACGGCTCCCGCCCGACATGCTTCTTCGCGCACAGGATCGCGTGACCCAGGCCGAGCTGTTCCTTCTGGCGTATGTAGAATATGTCCGCCATCGAGGCGACCTTCCGGATCTCCTCCAGGCCCTCGTCGTTTCCTGACTGCGTCAGACGATGCTCCAGCTCGTAGGACTTGTCGAAGTGGTCCTCGATCGC
>DUGQ01000055.1 GCA_013331315.1 Thermoplasmata archaeon | reverse complement strand
GCCAGAGATAACCGAGCCCGGACTGGACAGCGTCACCTACATCAACAACCTGACGATCACAGGGGCAACGATCGTCGGCAACCCGCTCGTGGTCGACGGCGACTTCAGCAACGGCAGCATGGTCATAGTCCCGACGGACGCCGGGATAATGGCCTACGATCTGAACCTGACCAGGCATCCGCTCACCAACAGGATATTGGACATCACGATCGAGGGGCTGCGATGGGAGACCAACTACACCGTGGATGGCGAGGACTTCGTGCCGGTCACGGGAAACAACATGCTGGTGTTCAGATACCCGTACCAGCCAACGACGGCCATCGGCAAGGAGTTCGTGGCGATCGCCACCACGGATGGGCGGGTAATCGCATACGACAGGGTGACTGGAAACATCACATGGGTGAGCAAGCCGATACTTCCAGGCATCAGGGACTTCGAGATCGCGTCCCTTCACTCCTCTCCTGACTATGTTGTACTGGTAGGCAAGACGGGCGAGAGGGGGCTGATAGCCGGGCTGGCGCCAACGACCGGGTTGGTCGGAGGCAACAACTCGATGTTCTCCACGGTCGACAGCTACCTCAACTCCGCCCCGCAGTATGTTGCCGGCCAGCTCATGTACGTGTTCAGCACTGAGCAGGGGACGATATACCTCGCGGCCAGCACGATGAGGGTCAACGCGACTTTCAGTGCCCCTGGAGGAGGGGCGGTGACCCCGGTTGCCTTCCTGGGCAACATCTACATCGAAGGCTCCAGGGCGGGCAACTACTTCGCCGTCATCACTGCGGAGAACAAGCTGTTCGTGGAGACGCTGACGGGGGTCAACGTCGCGCCGCTTCCACCGGGAACCTACCCATCGGGCAACTACTATCCCCTGGGCACCGACTACGAGGGCTACGACATCCTGACACAGGTGATGTTCGGAACCAGGGCGGAGCTCTTGGTGGGGGTCACGGCCGCGTTCTTCTCAGTCGTCATAGGCACGATAGTAGGGCTGGTCGCCGGGTTCTATCCTGGCTTGATTGGGGAACTCCTCATGAGGGCCACGGACATCATGCTCAGCCTTCCCTACCTGGTCATCATGCTGCTGTTCGCCGCCGCCTTCGGACCGTCGCTCTTCAACATCATAATCATCTTCGCGATCCTGTCCTGGGCAGGGATAGCCAGGGTGATCCGCTCCGTGACGCTCTCGACGCGCAAGCGGGCGTTCGTGGACGCCGCGATCGTCGCTGGCGCCTCGGACATGAGGCTGATATTCAAGCACATAGGGCCGAACGTGATCCCGTTCGCGTTCCTGTACATGACATTCAACATAAGCGGGGCCATAGTGACCGAGGCGATTCTGGCGTTCCTCGGGTTCGGCGACCCTAACGCGATCACGTGGGGCATGATGCTGCAGTACCTGCAGATCAGCGGCCATTCCCTCGACGCGCCCTGGTGGCTGCTGCCCCCGGGAATCGCGATCACATTGCTCTCGCTGGCGTTCTACCTGATCGGTAGGGCGTTCGACGAGGTAGTGAACCCACGCCTCAGGAGGCGGTGATAGGATGGCTCTGCTCGAAGTGAAGGACCTGAAGGTGCATTTCGAGATACAGGGAGGCTGGGTCAAGGCCGTCGACGGCGTGAGCTTCACCATCGACTCCGGCGAGACCATGGGACTCGTCGGCGAGAGCGGCTGTGGGAAGACCACCGCCGCGTACGCCATCACGCAGCTTCTGCCTCCGAACGGCTACATCAAAGGGGGCAAGATCCTCTTCAAGGGAAAGGACCTCCTGCAGATGTCCATGAAGCCCGATGGGAGACTGGACGACTACAACGAGAAGATACGGAAGATAAGATGGAAGGAGATATCGATGATCTTCCAAGGGGCCATGAACGCCTTCAACCCTGTCTTCAAGGTCGGGGACCAGATCGTCGAGGCCATCACGCTGCACGAGGACGTCACGGAGGAGGAGGCTCGCAAGAGGGCCAAGGAACTCTTCAAGTTCGTGGGAATCGCCCCTGACAGGATCGACAACTATCCGCACGAGTTCTCGGGCGGCATGAAGCAGAGGGCGATGATAGCCCTCGCACTTGCACTCAACCCGTCATTCATAATCGCGGACGAGCCCACGACGGCACTCGACGTAATCACACAGGACCGCATACTCGTGGAGATCAGGAGGCTGCAGGAGCAGCTGAAGATGGCCATGATGATCATCACCCACGATGTATCAGTGGTGGCCGAGGTGTCGAACAAGATTGGAGTGATGTACGCGGGGCTGATCATGGAAACTGGGCAGACGGCTCAGGTCTTCAAGAACACGGCTCATCCGTATACGGCGGGGGTGGTGGGGGGGGTTCCGTCGGTCAGAGGCGGGAAGAAGAGGCGCGGGCCCGTCCCCCGGCTCCCCCCCCCCCCCGGGCCGNNACACCGCGGGCCTGCTGGGGTCCTTCCCGTCGATAAAGGGGAAGAAGCGGAGGCTGATATCCATACCGGGCTTCCCGCCGGACCTCGTCGAGCCGCCGAGCGGCTGTCCGTTCCACCCGCGATGCAGTTACGCCAGGGACCTGTGCAAGGCCGAACGGCCGAAGGGGATATCCGTCGAGCCCGGCCACACGTCCTACTGTCACTACGCGAGCGAGCTCTGGACGGAGCTCAGGAGGGGAGACTAGAGATGGCGTCCCGAGAGGTCATCATCAAGGTCAGGAACCTCAAGAAGCACTTCGAGATGAGGAAGGGCTTCCTCTCCTTCGGCGGGCCCGCGCCGGTCGTGAAAGCGGTCGACGGCGTGGACTTCGAGCTGCGTTCCGGTGAGATACTGGGAC
>DUGQ01000053.1 GCA_013331315.1 Thermoplasmata archaeon | reverse complement strand
GCCCGGTCAGGTTCAGATCGTAGGCCATTATCCCGGCCTCCGTCGGGACTATGACAGTGCTGGCGTTGCTGAAGTCGCCGGCGACCACGAGCGGGTTGCCGACGATCGTTGCCCCTGTGATCGTCAGGTTGTTGATGTAGGTGACGCTGTCCAGTCCGGGCTCGGTTATCTCTGGCGGGCGTTTGCTGATAAGCCAGACGTTGTGCTCGTCGGCGAACGCCAGGGCCAGCCTGCCCACTTGGTACAGTGGGGAGAAGCCGTTCCACAGGTTTGAAGTGTAGATTGGGACGAAAGGTATGTCGTGCTCCCTCAGGTAGCTGAACTCGTAGTCGTACTCGTACAGCGTCGCCGTGACACCGTTCTCGTCGAGGACCTCGACGAAGAAGAACGACCGGTAGAAGTGGGCGTAGTTGAGGTACTCGGCCTCCTCCGGCATGACATACTCGGCGGGACTGGATATGTCTATACCCGTCAGTCCCGTCTCTTCGTTGATGCCATAGGTCACGGGGAATACCGTCACGGAGCCGTCAGAGGAGTAGATCATTATTCGCTCAAGCGGCCGGTCCTTGATGGAGGAGGTCAGGCCAACGATCTTCGACCAGTTGTGTTCCTGGGGCAGATCTCTGGTTGCGTAGTCAGCCTCGAACGTGTCGATCGCCGGGGCCTTGAAGTCACTGTCGTACGGTGCGATCCATTGTGCCGTAAATGCGACGAAGAAGAACCCGAAGACTATGGCGAGTCCCGCGACGCCGGTCTTCGACCTCCTGTAGATCTTCCACGTGTTCCTGAACGCGATCGCTATCCTCTTGGCGGTCTTCATTCCCGCCTCCTGGAGGTCGATCGCCTCCCGACCGAGCGTCGATGACCGTTTCTCTCCTTTCTCGTTCAAAATCGCACCCTCGGGTCAAGGTATCCGTACAGGAGGTCCGCTACGAAGTTGCCCAGCAGGACCATCAGAGTGATTATGTACAGCGTGGCCTGTGCCACGGGGAAGTCCAGCGTGAATAACGCGCTGATGTACAGCGCTCCCATGCCAGGGAAGCTGAACACGTTCTCGAGTACCACGGCGCCTCCGATGGAGAACACGAAGGCGATTATGAACGAGGTCACCACTGGCAACATGGCGTTCCTCGTTCCGTGCTTGAACAGGACCTTCCGCTCGGGAAGGCCTATCGCCTTGGCGGTGACCATGTAGTTCTCGCCAATTACATCCAGCATCGCCGTCCTCATGAGAAGAACCGTTCCCGCCAGCGAAAGCAGTAACAACACGATCATGGGGAGCATCAGGTGCCATAACCGGTTGAAGAACTCGAACCCGAAATCGCCTCGTTCGAGCCCCAATAAAGGCACCGGGGTCGTGGGGTCATACCATCCGGTCAGCGGGAACCAATTCAGTTGCGAGGAGAATATCACCAGGAATATCAGCCCGATCCAGAACGAAGGCATGTTGTAGAACACAAGGCTGACGACGACCGTCCCGCCGTCCACAACGCCCCCTCTGCGCCACGCTATCAAGGCCCCCAGGAATATCCCCACGATGTACGCTAGGACCGTGGCCCCTCCGAACAGCAGGAGCGTCCTCGGGATCCTCTCCCCCAGTATGTCCCAAACCTCTATCGCCTGGCTGAAAGAAAGGCCGAAGTTGAACGTGAGCATGTTGAACATGTACATGACGTATCTCTCGAGGACCGGCCTGTCATATCCGAACTGATGGATCATGGCGTCCATCTGTTCCTGCGTGAAGCTCGGGGTCGCGGCGAGCAGGTCCTGAGGCCTCGCGGGGAGCGCCTCGAACATTATGAAAATCAGGGTGAGAATGATCAGCAGCGTGATGAAGGTCTGAATGCTGCGGGCTACGATGTACCTAGCCATCCCTGCCATGGCTTAGCCTCACCCCACTCCGGTATTCTCAGGCTAGCGTATTACTGCAGTTGCGGCTATTAAAGCTTTAGACGAATTCCCTGGTCTGGGTGTCGGCTCACGCGCGGGGCCAGGGGTCTCCCCGCTCACTGGATTCAGGTGAATGAAAAGCAGGAAAAGGTTTTGCGGAAAGGGTTTGTCGCTCGGTCCGCCTATTCCGAGGGCTCGGGAGCGGGCTCAGGCTCCTCTTCCATCGCGACGGGCGAGGGCTCCTTAGGCTTCCTCATCTTCATGAGGAGCACCACGAGGACCACTGCGGCTATGATCCAGCCGATTGCCGCCACTATCCAGCCGAGCATGTCCGCCTCTCCGGCAGCCTTGACCACCGTGAAGGTGACATCGGCCTCGCTCGAGACTCCGAGTGAGTCGGTCGCGGCTATCGTCACCGTGTGCTCTCCCTCGCCTACGTCCTCGAGGATCTCCGAGACTGCGACGCTCATCGACCCAGCCGTCAAGGCCACGTTGACTGGTGTCTCGTCGTCCAGCTGCACCGTCACCGTGGCGACGCCGTTGAAGTCGGAGACAGCGGCCGTTATGGCTGCATCCGGCCCTTCTACCTCTCCGTCCGCCGCGGGCCAGGTTATGTCGATTTCCGGGCCCATGTTCTGGACGGCGACCATCAGTCTGGCGGTCGCGCCCTCAGGCGTTCCACCCGTCGCAAGTCCCACTGCGACCAATGCGGCGCTCGCATCCTCTATGCCCGAGGTGTCCACCACGAAGGTTGCGACTCCATCGGCATTTGTCAGGACCGTCGGTGTGACGACAGCTCCCACCTCACCAACGCCGATCGTGACCGGCAGGTCCGGGTAGGCCACGCCGTTCTTGTCCACGACCGTCGCCGTGACCTGGAGCATCTCCCCGACCATACGGACATCCAGTATCGGCTCTACCTCCATGTAGACCGACTCTCTGAGTGGCTCGACGACCAGCTGTGTCTGGCTGAACAGCGTCATCTTGCCAGCGAAGTCGGCCCGGACATAGACCGTCGGGTTCACGTCCCTCACGACGTCATCGTACTCCTCTGATACAGGGTTGTACGCGGCGCCAAGGATGCTGAACTCCGCCGTGCCGTCAGTGCCAACGACTTCCGAAGCGGGGTCGACACCGTAGGTTTCGGTTCCGTCACCGTATATCGCAATCTCGGCACCGTCTATCGGGTCGTTGTTCTCGTCATAGGCTGTGACTGTGGCGATGGTCTCGTCGAACTCGGACGACTTGGCTTCGAGAACGGGCTTCTCTATCTCGTAGACCACGGTCGTCAGCTCCATCGCCCTGCCCTGCCCGTAGTGGCTGGATATCGTCGTCTCGCCCATGATGTCATGGTTGAACGTGTCCCAGTTGAAGTCCGCGATCGAGTCCGGACACATGAACAGGTCCATGATCAGGTCGATGTGGGCCATATCTATGCCCTCTATGGTCATGGCGTACTCTCCGCCGACGACGTCGACACCCACGATGTCCAACGCGACCCATGCCTCTAGATCGTCGTCCCAGACCCACTCGTCTAGGTACTCGGGGGCCGCATACGCACCAGCGGTGACGATGTTCTGGCCGTCACCATCGGTCAGTATGTTGATACCAGCGTAGTCCCACAGGGAGTTGTACTCCGAGCCCGACCAGTCGGTCAGCTGACCGTAGGCCGTTCCCGCCACGACGATGCTCGCCGTGACGTCAGCCGGATCTCCCTGGCTGTCGAAGACATAGAACGTCGCGTCGAGTGTGCCGAGCGGGTCCATGAACTTCGTGTCAGCGTACTGCACGTATCCACCATACATGTCCGTCAACCCGCCTGCATCGGCGTAGGTCAGCGTCACCGTGTCCATGATCGAGTTGGCCAACGCACGGTTGCCTATGGTCACCCTGAGGGCAGCATCCGTCCCGATGTCGTCCATCTCAACATCGAAGGTAGCGAGTCCTGACCCATCGGTCGTCACCTCTGTCTCCGGGNNCGGGCTCACGACGAGGGTGTCATCGCTGTACGTGATACCTAGAACCTCCCCGCTCAACGGGTCACCGGCGGCGTCCGTGGCCATGACCTCTATCGTGGTCGTCGGCGACGCGGCGCTCAGAGCCGTGGTCGTGACCGATTCTATCACCGTCAGGTGCCAGTCCGGCGCGAGGTCGTTGTAGACCGCTATCGTGCTGGCGGCGAAGTTCGTCAGCGAGTACATCGGGTGCGATACAGATGCCGCGAGGGTCACCAGCAGGTGCTGGCCCGGCAAGGCGTCTTCCGGAGCGCTGTACACCATGGTTCCCGTGCCCATAGCTCCCGTGACGAGTGTGCTCGGCGCGATCGTACCGTAACCAAGCAGGTACGGATCTATCGTCACCGTGGCTCCCTCGACCGGGTCTCCGTTGACATCTGTCACCAACAGGTCGACGTCGATGTCCTCGCCTGGCGCAAGGATGGTCTTCTCGGGCACCACGTTCAAGCCGATGCCTCCCAGGGAGTTGACCCTGACGCTTACCGAGTCGGATGCGTCAAGCGTTCCACTCGTGGCATTGACCGTCACCATGGATATGCCTACCGTCTCTCCAGTGACCGAGAACTCGAACACTCCGTCCGCGCCGGTTGTCCCGCTCTCTGGCGAAACAGAAGCTCCGGCGTCAACCGTCACGTCGATATCAGCACCAGCCACTGGCACGCCCATGTTGTCC
>DUGQ01000056.1 GCA_013331315.1 Thermoplasmata archaeon | reverse complement strand
GTCGAACACGGTCATGTGCGGATACAGCGCATAATTCTGGAAAACCATTGCAATGTCGCGCTGCTTCGGCGCGATCGCGTTCACCAGCCTGTCGCCGATGTAGATCTCGCCGGCAGTGATCTCCTCCAGCCCGGCAATCATCCGAAGGACGGTCGTCTTGCCACAGCCCGAAGGCCCGAGAAATGCAAGAATACCCTTCTCGCTCACCTGTAGGTCGAGTCCCTCGATTGCACGGACCGTGTGCTTCTCGTCCGAGAAGACCTTGGACAGGTTGGTCAGGCGGATCATCATTCCATTCCCATCCATCTGTACAACCTCCTCTCGACCTGCTCTGCGACCCCTGTCGTGAGTATGCTCAGCAGGCCGATGACTATCATGCACGCGAATGTGACGTCATACCGCGAGAATTGAAGGGCTGATGTCCAGAGGGCGTATCCGACCCCGCCTCCGACGACCGGCAACATCTCGGCGGCCACTATACACATCCACCCTATGCCCAGCCCGATCTTTATCCCGGTCATGAGGTAGGGCGCCGTCGACGGGATCACGACCTTGGTGAAGATATCCACCCTGCTCGCGCCAAGTGTCTTCGCGGCATCGATGAGCGTAGGATCCGTGCGCCTGACGCCGAATATCACGTTGAGCAGTATGGGGAAGAACGCCCCGAGGAAGACCACGGCGACGGGCCCCCAGAACATGGAGAACATCACTATGAACACCGGTATCCACGCGACCGGGGGGACCGGCCTGAACATCTCCACGATCGGGTCTCCGAGGTGCCTCACCAAGGTGAAACTAGCCATCAGCAGCCCGAGGGGAAAAGCGACTATCAAGGCGAGAAGGAAGCCCATGATGACACGCTTGAGAGACGAGAGGGCCATGGTCCCCATCGAGAGTCCGATTCCTGGCACTTCGCCGAAGAACGAATCGACCAGGACCTCGAAGACGTCGAGCGGATATGGAACGTAGAGACGCCACTCGACGTCCATGTATCTCAACAGCCACGCGAACTCCTGCCAGACCAGGACGAACGCGCTCACGGAGACAGTCCAGGCGATGACCTGGATCTTGCGCGAGCTCAGGGATTTGACGAACCTGCCGACGATACCTCCGGAGGCGTTCATCGCGGACTCCCCATGGGGCAAACAGGAGAAAGAGGTTTGCTGGGGAGCTCAGGCCTTCGAGAGCTTGAGCCCTTCCTCAGCGAGCGCGATCTTCAGCAGCAGATGCTGAATGCTCGACTCGCCCGGGGTCGCCACGATCTTCCCAGTCAGGTCCGATAGCGAGGATATCCCCGAGTCGGCCGCGACAACGATCGCGCTTCCCTCGCTGTTCGCCTGCGCGATGATCGTCGTGTCAGTGTCGACGTTGAGTTTCTTCAGAATCGCGGGAGGGGCGCCGAGATATCCGATGTCCACATGGCCCGCGACGAAGGCGTCCATCTCGTTCCCGCCGTTCGTGTACGGCGCACCCGCAGCGGCCTCGACGTTCAGGCCGTACTTCTCGAACATGCTCATGGTCCCTCCGAAGACGCTGCTGTTAGCGGCCACATACTGCGCGAGCTGGTGTATGTCGCCCGCGAGGTATCCCAGGCGTATCGGGTCCTCGGGATTGAGTATCGTAGGGCTTTCCGAGACAGAGTCCGTCTCCTCCAAGTACGAACCGTTCACGTATGAGGTGATGAAGTCGGTGACATTGTCATAGCCCCGAGCCTCCACCGTGCCCTCCTCGACGACGCCCGTGTCAACGTACATCCCAGTAAACTGTTCGAGCGCGTCCATGAACGCGCTTTCCATCTGCCAACCGAACTTCACGTGCTCCATCGCCTCCTCCACGACGGCGGCGTCCCTCAGCGTGAACGCTACCGACATGTTGACGAGGAGCTGATACTCAGCGCTGTCCTTGTCGTCGAGCGCGGACAGCATCCATTCAGTGGCCTCGACGTGGGCCTTCAGGAACCTCAAGGTCAGCTCGTACCCCTCAGGCGTCGACGCGAAATCGTTCGAGAGCACGACCACGCAGCATGGATGGTTGGGCATTATCTCGTCCGACCAGTGCAAGATCGTTCCGTATCCGTCAACGGTAGCGGAGGACACGAACGGTTCCCAGGCGATGTACGCGACGCCGTCGCCGGCCTGCAACCAGTCCCCCATCTGAGTCGGTGGGACCACGACGTACTCGACCGCGTCGTCGTCATCCGGCATGAGGTATAACGCGACTCCCACCGCGGCAACGATCACCGCGGCGACAACAATCACAGAGATCAGCAGGGTAGTCTTCTTCTCCATATCGTTCTCCCTGGGGTACGTGAGCGGACCGGCGACTATAAAGCTTGCCACACACTTGGGCCAAAAACGATACAATTGTATAAATAGCTTGGAGCTTGTTAGTACAACTAGGACATATTATGGACAAATACGGAAAACTCCTGAGAGCGGCGGCGGAATCCGACGCCTCCTTCAGGAGAGCGCTCAGGGAGGTGCTCGACGCGCTCGACATCACAACGAAGGAGCTGGCCGAGCGCGCGGAGGTATCCTCTTCGACACTGTATAAGATCGTCAACGAGGAGCGGTCACCCAGTCTCGAGGTACTCAGGAGGATTCTCTCAACCGTCAGAGAGCTGGACGGGGGAAGGGAAGGCGACTTCATCGCGGTGATAGCGGCGAGGCACGTGCTCGACGAGGTCGTGGAGCGGTCCCTCAAGATCGAGGGGAGGGAGCTGCGCACGAGGGAGTACCCTGCGACAACCGTCGAGGACGCGATAGTGGCTTCCGTGAAGGCGGAGAGGGACGGGGCCGTGGCGATCGTCTGCGCGCCGATCGTGAGCTACACGATCGAGAAGGTCGCAGACATCCCGATAGCTACGATCATGCCGAGAGACAGTGTCACAGAAGCCATCCGTCTGGCGGCGAAGAAGTCCGGGCTCTAGAAGAGCTGCTCCCTCTTCACCCGCAGGTCCAGGCCGATAGTGACGAGTTCGCCGTTCCCGACCTGCTCCACATCCTCGGAGCACTGGACATCGCCCTGCTGAAACAGGATGGCCCTATCATCGCGTCTCATGAGCTTGAGGTTGTAGTACTCCGCGTCCCTGCCAGGGCCATACTCCCTGTATCCGTAGAGGGACTTCCCATCGGAGACCAGGAATATCAGGCCTGTGAACTCGTGACCGTGGACGCTGTCCGCCAGCAGCCCGACCATGGCGTCGCGGACATCCCGTCCCTTCGAGTACTCATCCACGAACCTTGAGAAGACCCTCGCGCTGTCCGAATCACCTCTCGGCCTGAACACGGTCTCCGGATGGTACTCCATCACACTTCCGTTGTGGGCGAACACGATTCCACCCGTGACGAACGGATGCGTGTTCTGCAGGTTCGTCGCACCCTGCGTCCCGCGTCTCGCGTGACAGACGAGTATGTTTGGCCTTTCCAGGCTGGATATGTCCTTGGACGCCTGCTCGAAGGAGGGGTCGATGTGGATCGGTCTCGCGCTCCTGCCCAAGTAGTACGGCGAACCGCGTCTGAACGAGACCATTCCCCAGCCGTCCCTGTGCCCATCCTCCTCATCACCCTGATCAGGGACCTTGCCAACCTCGGCGACGTGCCTGAGGGCGTCTAGGGCATCGTACGGGAACGAACTGTGAAACACGACTCCGATCATCCTGCACATTGACTCACCCTTCCGCCGCTTCTCGAATGGTCGCGGAGACCACGATCTGTGACTTCATGGAGTTCGTCACGAGACAACGGGGCTTCGTGGCGTCCAAGGCCTTCTCGACCTTGGGCCTCTCGGTTCCTTTCGCGACGACGATCTCAGGCCTCAAGTGAACAGACTGNNGACCCCGAGGTTCCTGGCGATCCCCACGAAGACGATTTGGAAGCACATGTTCGCGGACCCGATCAAGGCGTCCTCCGGAGTCATCGAACCTCGCGGGCCCCCGAACTCCACGGGTGGGGAGTAACCGACCACCGAACCGTTCTGTGACTCGAGCCGAGCGGGATATGTGCCCTTCCAGTGGGTCTTGGTCTTGAAATCCATCGCAATCAGGAGGCAACAGGACTAGTGCGATTTATAACTTGCAGAAGCTCGGGCTGAAGAGCGTTGGAAAAAATAAAAAGGGGGGATGTGAGAGGGGGG
>DUGQ01000051.1:278-19074 GCA_013331315.1 Thermoplasmata archaeon | reverse complement strand
CAATCAGGCTACCCTCTCTAAATACTTTCTGTGCGGCGCCCGGGCGTGATAATTTCGTCAATGATTTATATCCTCGACCCAATCGGGTAGACTGCAGGCGCATATGCGCCTGACCGCCGTTCACAGAGGGCATGGGGTTGGGATGACCAACAGCATCAGGCCTGCGCATTCCGGTCGCAGCAGCAGGACAGTAGAGGGCGAAGAAGGCGACGAGGAGGTTTCCTCCTCGGGGTCGGCACTTGGGTTCCTAACCCTTGACGACTTCGACGTGAGAGGGAAACGGGTTCTTCTCAGGGTGGACATAAACTCTCCCGTGAGCGAGAGCACCCTCACGGTGGAGGACTCCTCCAAGATAGCCTCCGCCGTGCCTACTGTCAGGGAACTGCTGGATCGTGGGTCGAAGCTTGTGATCCTGGCCCACCAGGGACGCCCCGGCGACTATGACTTCATCACCCTGAACGAGCACGCGGATTGGCTGTCGAGGTTCTCCGGGAAGAAGATCCGATATGTGAACGACATCTTCGGCCCCCACGCTGAGAAGGCCGTTGACTCCCTCGGAGAGGGGGAGTGCGTAATGCTTCAGAATGTGAGGAACTACTCGGGGGAGCAGTTGAAACTGACCCCGGAGGAACACGCCCAGTCACCTATGGTGAAGGCCCTGGCCCCGAAGTTCGACATGTTCGTCAACGACGCCTTCGCGTCGGCTCACAGGTCGCACGCCTCGCTGGTGGGGTTCACGGCTGCCCTGCCATCCGCCGCAGGCAGGCTGATGGAGAGGGAGGTCAGGGCGCTCTCTGGAATACTGCAGAACCCTAAGAGGCCGTCCACGTTCGTCTTTGGAGGGACCAAGTTCGTCGACGCGCTCCCCGTCATGAGAAGACTAGCCGAGTCAAACCACGTCGACAACGTTCTCATCACCGGACTCGCGGGGTACGCGTGCCAGTGGATACTCGGTAGGAGGATAGGCGCTGGCACCGAGAGGCTTGCCAGCAGGGAGGTGACTGACAAGGTGAGGGAGGACACGAGAACCATGATGGAACAGCACGGGGACAAGATCTCCCTCCCCCTGGACGGCGCCGTCGAAGAGGACGGGCGCAGAAGGGAGTTCGCCTTCGACGACCTTCCGGAGGATGCCACGATACTCGACATAGGAACGGAGACGATAGAGGCACTGAGAAGCGTCGTCAAGAAGTCCAAGACCGTGTTCCTTTCCGGCCCACCGGGTGTCTACGAGAGGGAGGACTTCTCCAAGGGGACGAGGGAGCTGTACGAGGCGATAGCCTCGTCAGGAGCCTATTCGGTCATCGGTGGGGGGCATTCTGGGGCTGCCGCGCACCTGCTCGGAATGAGCGAGAGATTCTCATACATCAGCACCGGTGGTGGGGCAATAGAACGTATGATTCTCGGCAAGAGCATGCCCGTCATAGAGGCGCTGAGGGCCTCGGTTCACAGAGATCAGCTGTAGGGGAAGCTCTTCTTGCCGCTTCCCCCGAGGATGGTTCCCCCGAGAGACCTGGATCTCATCAGCCCACGGAGAGGGACTCCGTCGATTTCGTTCAGGCTGCTCTTGTTGACCAACACCAACGCCAGAACTGGGACGCCGCCCGCCTCTTTGATGTCAGTTATTGCGCCCTTTATGGTCGCGCCCGTGCTAAGGACATCGTCGACAATGATGATCTTCTTGCCGTTCCCCACGGAGGCATAGTTGGAGCTGAACGCCCCTCNNTCCGCTCTGGCTCTCCGCGTGCGGACGATAAACCCCGAAGTCGATCCCCAGCACCTCAGAAAGCTTGGTCGCGAAGGGAATCCCGTTGATGGACACCCCCAGGACCACCTCGGCATCCTGGTCCTGCTTCGCCAGCTCCTCCAGTGCGATGTCGGCCATCAGCTCCGCCATCAGGCCGATACGATACCCCGACACGCCCACTGACCTCCATCCGATCTTCACGTCGGACGGAGGAAGGCCCTCTGGGCCGTACTCCACGAGATAATTGACAGTGTCAACGGATAGGTGCAGCTCGTCCGCGACCTCGCGAACGCTCAGACCTTTCTTCCTTAGTATCTTGGCATTTGCTGCCAGCTCCTTCACATCTACCATCTTGCCACCGGGTTCAAAGAGTACAATGTTACGATATTAACCTTTCTCCGCGGGACGGTATGCCAGGCTCTGCACCATCGAAACCAGGGACTTGTTCAGAGGCGTCGGGATACCGGCCTTCGCGCCAACACGACATATGTAGCCGTTGATGCTCTCTATCTCGGTCCGCCTTCCGAGCTCGACGTCCCTCAGCATGCTCGACCTGTTCCCGGCAGTCTGTCTGGCCACCAGTTGGACACGCTCGTAAGGGGTTGGCGGAGGAAGGGTCACCCCTACCGCCTCGGCTACCCGTTCGCACTCACGGCAGATATCAGACATGAGCCGAGAGACTGTGTCGCTCTCCAACAGAACACCGTTTCTCACGCCCAGTATCGCCGTCAGGGGGTTCACGGAGGCGTTCACAACGGCTTTCGCCCATATCTCACCGTTAATGTCAGTGGACACGGAAGAGGGTATCCCTGCGAGTGTGAACAACGAAGACAAGGACTCCGCGGAACCCGCGTCGAGGTCCCCCCCCACGACGACCCTGCCGACTCCTGACAATCTCACGATTCCAGGGGCTTCGAGCACAGCTCCCATCGTGGTGGTCCCCCCGAAAGCCGAACGGCCCTTCCATTCACGGAGCAGTTCGAGGTTCCCCAGACCGTTCTGTAACGTCAGGACATTGGTGCCCTCTCCGGCCCATGTCCTGCATGCTTCGATGACAGCTCGAGTGTTGTAGGACTTTGTGGTGATCAGCATCAACTCCGGCTGTCGAAGCCCCTCGACGCTCGTGTGGGCTTCGGCTTCGACGGCCCTCTCGACGGCTCCCTTGATGGTGAGCCCGGCCTTGCGTATCGCCTCCACATTCGCCGGTCGACCTATGAAGGACACTTCGTGCTCGTCAGCCAACAAGCCCCCTATTGCGCTTCCGAGCGAACCGGCCCCGTACACGCAAATCCTCATCTGACCTCGCTATATTCTCTGCCTATTTGTTGGTTGCCGACCGACGCTCGCTGGTCGCGAACGCATGAGCGGCCCGGACAGGCTCCGGTATACGGTACTTGAGAAACGACCGAGCCACAGAGAGGGTCTGCTTGTGACCGACTCCGTGGCCTGGAGATACGTATACTGGGGCGCTGCTACCACGTGACAAGGCATAGCCTGCGACCTTGCCTTTGACTCGGACAACCACGGCATCTGACTTGCCGCTTTCGGCTGTTGAGCCGCACAACAGTCTCTTCGCCACGCCTATCGTCGGAAGGCCGAACAGGACGCCGGCATGGCTTGCCACCCCGAACCCCTCAGGATGCAGTATCCCGTTGCCGTCATACATGAGAAGGGTGCCCTCCTCAAGACCGGTGACAAGTGGTTTCACAAGAGGCAGCTCTCGGTACGCGAGGTACGTCGGTATGTACGGGAACTTCGCCTCCGACACTNNGACACAAGAGCGGCCCATGCACGGTCACCGTCATACGCGACATCGACCCCCGCGACAGCCTCGACCTTCGTGCCTCTTGAGGGTATCTCGAGGCGATCTCGCATCCCCCGTTGATCCGTCCGCAAGGCCTCGAGTGGCCTGGAAGTCTTGAACTCCGCGAACGAGTGCAGGTCGAGGTTCACCACCCGGCCTCGGGTGACAAGAACCCCCTCGGCCCTCAAACGTCTGGACATCTCAGCGACCTCTGCACGAGCCGCGGAGGCGCTCCCAAGGGACCCGTCAGATCGGACGATTCGCCCAGCGGCTGCTCCCGGAGTCATCTTCTGCACAATGGCGANNCCGCGGGGTATCTGGGATATGAGCTTCCGTGTCTCCTCGTACACGTCTGGGACTCTTCCAGAGGTTATCTGATCCACGCAAGAACACAGGCTGTGAAAGTATTAAAAACACGCAGAGACAAGTACCTTAACGGATGCCGGAAGACCCGCTTGCCAGGTATTGGAGCATCGTCGGCGGGGACGTGGAACCCTCATATCTCGCAGCGAAACGCAGAATCGTGGAGGTCCAGTTGAGCGCCGACGGTGAGACCCTTTGGTGGGCTCACGACTCGGCGTGTGGAGGGCACAACGGCGTGCACGGGCCATCACTCCTGGACGTCAAGATAGAGTTGGCCAATCGAATGCTCAGGAGCTGCGAATTCTGTGAGCGCAGATGTGAGGTGGATCGGACGGCAGGGGAACTGGGTCACTGCGGTGTATCGACATCGCGCATCTCCAGCGAGTTCATTCACAGAGGCGAGGAGCCAGAACTAGTACCATCGCACACGATTTTTTTCTCAGGATGCACTTTNNTCGTTCGGCACCGCGGGCTGCAACCTGGGCTGCAAGTTCTGCCAGAACTGGGACATATCCACAAAACCAAATGCCGGAGACCGCGTCGAGCCAGAGGAACTGGCCGATGTAATCGAACGAAGGGCGCTGAGAACCCTCGACAGCGGCAATCGCACCCTAGCAGGGGGTGCGATGAACGTCAACTGGGTAGGCGGGGACCCGACGTCGCACATCGCCTTTGTGCTCGAGACGCTCAGGGGATGCAGCGTGTCGACTCCGCAGATATGGAACTCCAATATGTACCTGACAATGGACGCGATGAGGCTACTGGACGGAATCGTCGACCTCTATCTGACGGACTTCAAATACGGCAATGACGACTGCGCTAAGCGGCTCTCGAACGTAGAGAATTACACCGGCATAATGAAACGGAATCACTCGATGGCCCGGTCAAACGGGGAGATGATAATCAGGCATCTGGTGCTGCCGTCACATCTCGATTGCTGCACAAGACCAGTACTATCTTGGATATCCGCCAACCTCCCGGATGTGAAGGTGAATGTCATGGGGCAGTATAGGCCGGCGCATAACGCCCGTCTGCATCCGGAGTTGTCGCATCCGCTTCGGCTCTCTGAGTACGAGAAGGCGGTTTCACTCGCCGAGGAGCTCGGGCTGGATCTCTGTCACTAGTCACCTGGCCGGGACTCCTCGAATGAGTTAAGTACGGAGATACTGTTCAATCTGCGTGGATTCGTCCGAACTCATCAGCATCGTCGCTCTCGTAGGAGCGATTGCGGCGCTCTGCTACGCATCGATTCTGGACGTTAGGACCAGAAGGGTTCCGAACAAATACTGGATATTCCTGTCGCTCCTCGGATTGATTCTCATACCGCTAAGGATAGTTGCTGACGAGGAAGGTCTCGAGTACGCGCTCATTCTGGTGCCAATCGGAGCGATTCTGCTGGATGTCTACCACGAAGTCGAGAGCAACTCCGCCCTCGCTAAGCTCCTGCCCGTCGTGAAGTACGGGGTCGCCGTAATCGCGACCATCGCCCTCGGATTCATGTGGATTGATAACGGGTATTTCCAGCCACTCCTTGCCGTACCTGTCCTGATGCTGGTGTTCGTCCTCATGTACATGGTTGACCTGATAAAGGGAGGGGCCGATGCGAAGGCGCTGATTGCGCTTGCGGTTCTGTTCCCCACCGTGCCCTCCATCGGAGAATTGCCGATCATAGCACCGCACGATTCCATCGCGAACGTCTTGTTCCCGTTCGCGCTCGGTGTCCTGACAGACGCTGCGTTCCTGGTGATCTTCCTGCCGGTCCTCTTCCTCGTGCGCAACATTGCCGCCAGGGACGTGAAATTCCCCCAGATGTTCCTTGGATACAGGATAGACTCGACGGTCGACCAACCTGGTTTCGTGTGGCTGATGGAGACTGTCGAGGACGGACGGCACCGACTCTACACGCGACCGAGGAGCGGCGAGGACATCGCGCTGGAGCTGAGCAGACTCAGGGA
This sequence comes from Thermoplasmata archaeon, assembly GCA_013331315.1. Classification (GTDB taxonomy): domain Archaea; phylum Thermoplasmatota; class Thermoplasmata; order UBA10834; family UBA10834; genus UBA10834; species UBA10834 sp10834u. Next base: position 13,205 of record DUGQ01000051.1, on the reverse strand, counting down.
TCACGGAATATCACGCGTGTGGGTGACCCCGAAGATCCCGTTCATCGTGCCTATACTTGGAGGGCTCATCCTCGCGGCAGTTGCCGGGAACATCCTCTTCCTATTGATAGGGCTCTGAGGAGGGCTCGGGACCAAGGGCGCCATGTTTTGAGAAGGAAGGGGTCATACGACCATCCGGAGGATATGGCCGCACTTGGCGCATTTGTCGCCGTGAAGAGCTCGCTTCGTCAGCGAGAACCCCTCCCTCTCGATGACTAAGGCGCCACATGACGGGCAGTAGGTGTCGTCCCTGTCTCCGGCGTGAACGTTACCAAGATACACGAACTCGAGACCCGTCCTCCGCGCTATGTCGTAGGCCTTGTTCATCGTAGTCATCGGCGTGCGTGGCACTTCGGTCATCCTGTAGTCGGGATGGAATGCCGAGAAGTGCACCGGGACATCGGTCCTGAGAGCGTCCTTGACCCATCCGACGAATTCCGAGAGCTCTGCCTCGGAGTCGTTGAGGTCAGGAATTATGAGATACGTCAGCTCCACATGGATTCCGTATGAAACGGCCGCCTCGCACGTCCTCAGGACGGGCGCTAGATGGCCGCCGCACACTTCGCTGTATGTCTTCTCCCTGAAGGACTTCACATCGATGTTCATCGCGTCTATGATTCCTCTCAGTTCTGCCAGCGGCTCCTCTGAAATGTACCCGTTTGTCACGTAGCTCGTCTTCAGACCCGCCTCGTGGGCGACTTCTGAGGCGTCGGTAGTGAACTCGTACCATATCGTCGGTTCATTGTACGTCCATGAGACGGACTCAGCGTCGCAGGCCCGCGCATGCGCGACGACGTCCTTCGGAGATAGGCGGGTGAGAGTGAACTCCGACGGCGACGCCCTGGAAATCGAGTAGTTCTGGCAATTCCTGCAATCGAGATTGCAGCCCACCGAGCCGAAGGAGATTGCGGTACTCCCTGGAAGGAAATGGAACAAGGGCTTCTTCTCAATAGGGTCGGGATGAATAGACGAGGCCATGCCGTAGATGAGCGAGTATAACCTACCGTCCCTGTTCTCCCGGACGCCACACCTGCCACGCTTGCGAGGCGGTATCGTGCAACCATGAGGGCACAGGAGGCATCTGACGCGCTCACCTGTCACCTCGTAGAATCGCGCCTCGTTATTGGCGGGACCTGAAATGCTCATAACCAAGATTCTCCAGCTTCTCCCTCTTGTTGTTGTCGATGAGGATGTTCTCCTCGCCGCTTGTCACCTTCCCTATTACGGTCAGGGGGCATCCGAGGTCAGATGCGAGGGACTCAAGAGAGGAGACGGCCTCTCTCCTAACGGTGAACAGGAGTTCGTAGTCGTCCCCGAAGTTGAGCACAAGCGATTTCTGACGCTCGAGGTCCTGGAACGCCATCTCCACCTCCCTTGCCTTGGGGATGAGCGCGTAGTCGATCTCATACGTCATGCCGGAGTTGCGGGACATCTCGAATATCGAGGAGGAGAGGCCATCGGATATGTCCATGCACGAGGTCACAAGGCCGGACCCCGCAAGGGCGGCGGCTTCCTTCAGACGTGGCTGCGGCCTCTTGAGAACCGCCTCGGCCTCGTCGAGGGACAGGTTTCGCTTCATCGAGTAGAACCCGGCCCCTGCGCGTCCGAGTTCGCCTGAGACCGCGACCAGGTCTCCGGGCCTCGCGCCCTTCCTGAGAAGTATCTTGTCCTTGTCGACCACGCCTACAGCGGTGCTGCAGAGAGTCAGTATGTCGTGCTCCTTCGTGTCACCGCCGACGATGCTAGTGCCGAACCGTTGAGCGCAGTCGTTCATGCCGTCGACTATCTGCTCGAGGTAGTCAATCGGATGTCCCCGGGTCATGCCTATCGCTGTCAGGACGCCCAATGGGCGGCCGCCCATCGCCGCGATGTCACTGAGGCTGACCGCCACAATTGACCAGCCGACGTCGTAGGGCCCCATCCCCTTCGGCATGTGGGTCTTCGAAGCCATCATGTCGGTCGTCATCAACAGGTAGCGGTCGCCTATGTCTATGGCTGCGCAGTCGTCGCCTATCCCGATGTCGGCGTCGCTCTTCACGATCTTGTCAATCATCCGAATAGCTTCGCGCTCTCCCAGGGTTCCGAGGGTCTTCACGGAAATGACAGATTGTTGTTCCGTAATTAAGCCTTTTGAAGAGTCTAGCTCGCGCATGCGTGTGCCGTGACAAAGGTTAACGTACTAATACAGGAAGTAGCATTCTTGCCCGGTAATCTTGGATGAGAGTGGAAGTGCCCTATGGTGACGGGACTGAGGTTGTCGAGGTCCCGGACAGGAACATGGGAGAAATCGTGTATCCCAACGAACTCCCGGACTGCGATGAGATGGAGCTTCTGCGAGCTGCCTTTAACGCTCCGATCGAATCCGCTCGGCTCGACATGTTCCTAGAGGGGGCCGAGAAGGTCCTTGTCATAGTCAACGATGCGACGAGGCCGACTCCCACGGCGAAGGTCTTGGACATCATAGAGGAGACCCTCAACCACTTCAACGCAGAGTATGTTGTCGCCACGGGGATGCACCGCGCGCCGACAGAAGAGGAGTACCGATTCATATTTGGCGACCGATACGGCTCGATCAAGGAGAGAGTCCACTCACACGATTCCAGGACAAGCGAGACGGTGCGCCTCGGAACCACGAGCCGAGGCACAGAGGTTCGGTTCAACAGGATGGTTCTTGACGCCGACAGAGTGGTCGTGATAGGCAGTGTCGAGCCACACTACTTCGCGGGCTACACCGGAGGGAGGAAGGCCTTTCTACCAGGGATCTCGGCCTTCGAGACCATCGAACAGAACCACAAGCTGGCTCTCACGCTCGAAGCGCAGGCGCTGAGATTGGGCAGCAACCCGGTGCACGAGGACATGGTAGAGGCGATGGCGTTCCTCAAGGACAAGAGGGTGTTCTCGATAATGGCTGTCCTTGACAAGGAGCACAAGGTGTGCTCAGCCTACGCGGGCGACATCGACGCGTCTTTCCAGGCAGCGGTGAAGAAGGCCGACGAGGTATTCGTTGTAAGGATGCGGAAGGCCGACATAGCCGTCGCAGTCACGTCATTCCCGCATGACATCGACCTGTACCAGTCCCAGAAGGCTCTGGACAACGCGAAGCTCGCAGTGAGAGACGGGGGTGTCATCATCCTCGTGAGCGCCTGTAGGACTGGCGTTGGGGCGGACACCTTCCTCAAGCTCCTGGGCAGCGCAGCCACCCCGCGCGAGGCCCTGGAGAAGATATCAAAGGAGTTCAAGCTTGGATATCACAAGGCCGCCAAGATGGCAGAGATAGGGCTGAAGATCAGGATGTTCGCGGTGACGAAACTGGACCCGGAGATCGCCCGAAGAGCACACATGACGCCGATGCCGTCCTTGCAGGTAGCCGTGGACAAGGCCCTTAAGGAACTCGGGCCAGAGGCGAAAGTGACCTTTATTATGGACGCTGTGATTACAGTTCCGAAGGTCGAGTCAGGCTGACGATGCCATCGGATTTAAGGGGAAACTCAATCGCGGAGGAACTTCGATGAAAGCAGAACGGGCCAAGAAACTCGAGAAGGAGATGTTGACCTGCACCTTCTGCGGATTCTGCAAGAGCGTCTGCCCGTATTTCGAGGACAACCAGTGGGACCCGTCCGTGGCTCGCGGGAAGGTGATCCTCGCCTACGGTCTGACCAGGGGAGATATCGAACCGGATGAATCCGTGGTCAAGAGAATCTATCAGTGCACCACGTGCAAGGACTGCGAGCGCAGGTGTCCCTCCAACATCAAGGTCATAGAGATCGTGAAGGCCGCCAGGGGCGATTTGGTCGAGGCTGGACACATGTTGCCAGCTCACGCAAAGATCGTGAGCAACATCAAGGAGACCAAGAACCCGTACGGAGAAACCAAGAAGGCCGATTTCGGGCTCCCTCCGAAGAACGCCGAGATAGGCTACTTCATCGGTTGCACGGCGCGCTACAGAACATCGGAAATCGCGAAGCACTCCATTTCAATCCTGAAGAAGCTGGGAGTCGATTTCACACTCGTCGACGAGGTGTGCTGCGGGAGCACTCTTCACAGGATCGGCCTGCCGCAGGATGAAATCGAGGGGTTGATGACAGCCAACTTGGAGGAGGTGAAGAGGCGAGGGATCAAGAAGCTCCTGTTCACTTGCGCGGGTTGCCTCCACATGTTCAAGGAAGAGTACACGAAGTACACCACCTACGACTTCGAGGTGCAGCATCTGGTCCAGTTCCTCGCGGAGAAGGACCTGAAGCTGAAACCACTGAACAAGAGGATCACCTATCACGACCCCTGTCACATAGGCAGACACATGAAGATCTACGACGAGCCGAGGAAGGTCCTCAAGATGATACCCGAGGCGGAGTACGTCGAGATGGGCGAGACTAAGGAATCATCCAGGTGTTGTGGCGGAGGAGGGGGCGTGCGGGCGGCGGATTCGGCCGCCGCGCAGCGGATGGCCTCCAGACGCGTGCGGTCAGCCTCCGAGATCGCGGACCTGCTCGTGACATCATGCCCGTTCTGTGTGAGCACTCTCAGGCTTGGCAACGACCTGTTGAAGGTCGACATCGACATCATGGACATAACAGAACTCATAGACGACCTTCTCTCTGTCTAAGCGGGAGGTGGCCTGGCTTTGGGAGATTACGTAACGATCCTCGGTGTTGGGTCAAGGACATTCAGGTTCGGCCCGCCGGTGGTCATGGGGATAATCAACACGACACCGGACAGTTTCTCGGGCGATGGAGTCGCTGGATGTCGGTCAGTTGCCGTACGCAAAGGTCTTGACATGATGCGTTCTGGTGCTGCCTTTGTCGACGTTGGGGGCGAGTCGACAAGACCAGGGGCGGCCCCGGTCTCCGTAGCCGAGGAGTTGAGAAGAACCGTGGATGNNGAGGGCCCTTGCGGACAAGCATCCTGGAAGGATCTCGATCGACACCATGAAGGCCGATGTCGCAGAAGCTGCCTTGAAGGCTGGCGCATCGATAGTCAACGACGTCAGCGCCTTGAGGGCCCCTCGGATGGTTGATGTCGTGGCAGAGCACGACGCCTCAGTCATAGTCATGCACATGCAGGGAACCCCCAGGACCATGCAGAGATCTCCCAGGTACAAGGATGTCGTCGAGGAGGTCGCCGCCTTCCTCGAGGAAAGGGTCTCCGTTGCAGAGGACGCGGGCGTACGCCCGAACAGGATCATGATAGACCCCGGGATCGGGTTCGGCAAGACGGTGCGCCACAACCTCGAGATACTTGCCAGGCTTAGGGAGTTCAGGAGACTTGGGAAGCCGATCGTCGTCGGAGCCTCCAGGAAATCATTCATAGGTAAGCTGACCGGGGAAGAGCCGGAGGCGCGCCTCCCGGGGTCGCTGGCAGCGGCAGTATTGGCCGCCTCGGACGGGGCGAACGTGCTCAGAGTGCACGACGTCAAAGAGACCTGCCAGGCGCTGAGCGTCTTCTGGGAGGTCAGCCGAAGGGGCTGAGCGAACAGGGAAGATTATTAATCCAGACATCCATGAGGTGCACGGGCATCATCTGAGGAGCGATCTCAACGCCATAGAAGATTCGCCCCTCCATGGCCGAGGGGTGACCGGCTGCCGCCACCTAACGAGGAATCTCAGCCAGACCGACAAGAGTCTGTTTCCAGCAACGGCTCTGGTGAATCGAACGGACAGGCGATGGCGGCCCTGGAGGTCGCGGGTGGGCTACGCGCGCTCAAGAAGATTCTGAGGGCCGATGTAGGATTCTTTGAGAAGGACATCCTCTACCGAGCGGGACAGGTGGGGGGAAGCGATTTCTTCAGGAAAAGGACGGAGGGGGGCAGCCCAGACTCAGCCACGGATATCCTGAAGACGATTACCGCAGCCATTTCGTCTGAGGGAATGGGAGACTACAGGCTGGAGAGAGCGGATGAGGAGTTGAAGACCGCAATAGTAACCACTAGAGACTCGTTCGAGACCCTCGGAAGCGAAGAGTCCACGAGCCCTGAAGACGGCCCGTCATGCTCCTACACCGCCGGGTTCCTGTCAGAGATATGCAAGCTGGCGTTCGCGGACGAGTCTACCGGAAAGGATGAGATCTTCGCTCATGAGATCGAGTGCATCTCGCAGGGGAAGGACCGTTGCAGATTCATTGTCGCACCTAGATGCGAACTTGAGAGGCAAGGATTCGAAGTGGATCTCAGGGAGGAATCCACGTCCGAGCACTACCTGCGCCTTAACGAGCAGATCCTGCTCCGCAACCTGGAACTCCAGAACCTCGCTCTGACTCTTGAGCGGAATGCTCGCAAGCGCACAGAGGAGCTGAAGAAGGCAGAGGAAAACTACCGATCGCTTATCGACCTCTCCCCCGACCCGATACTGATCGCCGCGATGGACGGCAGAATAGTCTCGGCCAACCAAGCTCTCATGGACCTGCTGGGCCAGATGGACAAGGGAAAGGTCGAAGGGGCGAACTTGGAGGAGTTGATGTCAGAGGGGACGGGTGCGTTCTCCAGGCTCAGATGGTATCTTGACAAGGACGGCACCGTTCACAACTTCGAGATCTCCCTCAAGACGGAGAAGAACGGAACGATCACCGTGGAGGCTTCCGCGAGAATCGCAGAGATGGACAGGGAACGGCGGATACAGGCCATCCTCAGGGACGTGACAGAGAGGAACGAGCTTGAGAAACAGCTCGTTGAGGCAAAGGAAGAGGCGGACTTCCTGAACGACCTACTGTCGCACGACATCATCAACTACATGTTCGCGGCCATGCATTTCGTCGAGAGACTTGAGAAGTCTGAGAACTTGTCCGAGACTGAGGGGAGGAGCCTGAGAACCGTATCGAAGGCCGTCAGAGGGGCATACGAGTTCTCGTCCGTCGTGAGGGATGCCAGGAGGGCGAAGGATCTCAGCTTCAGGGATAGAGAGCCGAGAGACCTGCAGACCGCCCTGCGAGAAGCCATAGAAGAGATCAAGAGGATGTACTGCGACCGCAACGTCACTGTTGCCTTTGAACCCCCGAGCGCACCCTGCAAGGTCGTTGGAAACGCCCTTCTTACGCGGCTCTTCTCCAACTTACTCACGAACGCGGTGAAATTCGACCCTAACGACGAGGTCGTAATAGATGTCAGCATAGTCCAAGTCGAAGGTAATCCAGGCTACTGGCAAGTGAGGATTGCCGACCGGGGGAGAGGTATACCAGACGAGGACAAGTCCAAGGTATTCGACAGATACTACCGACGAGACGCCTCTATTCCGGGGACAGGGCTGGGCCTTCATCTAGCCAGCCGCATCGTCGGGAGCTGCGGGGGAACCATCGAGCTGGAGAACCGTGTTGATGGCGACCACAGAAAGGGCACGGTGGTTGTCACGAACCTGAGATCCGCGAACGGCCCCTCCAACCATGAAGCTTGACTGCGCAGTTCCCGTTGTTCAGCCTCCGGGGACTTCCTTGATTCAACTTATATACTGGGAGAAGGGTTCTAACGAATCGGTGAGACATTGAACGGCGAGGGGATGCCGGATGAGGCAAAGGAGTTCTTCCGCACGCCGGGCTTCGCGTGGAGAGTTGGTCTGTCCATATTGGTCGTGTTCGGCTGGCTGGCTTTCGTGATCGTATGGCTCTTCTTCTACGCAGGAGACTATGACGTATGGCAGAACATCGCGGTATTGCTGGTTTCCATTATCATCGGTATCGGCATTCTTGCCGCTGCATGGGCTAGTTGGGGCATCAAGTATGCTTCTCAGCTGGAGGGAAGCGGCGCGAAATGCGGCAAACCCAAGGGACCGTGGATTCTCAACGCCATCGCCGGGGTTGGATGGCTGGTGTTCCTCGTGATATGGCTGTTCTACTACGCCGGAGACTACAGCGGCTACCAGAACCTAGCCATATTCATAACTTCGCTTCTGGTGCTCGGAGCAGTGACAGGGAGCGTCTGGGTCGTGCGATGGATCAGGTCTCCGAAGGGATGAACGCGGTCACCGGGACGAAGAGAAGGCTGAATCGGCCGGCCGAGGTGATCTGCGTTCGACCTCCGCCTACCCGAAACTCTTTTCGCACCCCGTGACTCTATGGGTCTCCAGGGAGCAAGGTCATGGACACCTCGAGGGAACCTGAACACGCGGGATCGACTTCGAGCGGCGGGAAGAGCATCGTAGCGTTCTTCTCCTGGTCCGGTAACACACGCACTATCGCCAATCAGATTCATGAGTACGTCGGAGGCGACCTTTTCGAGATCGTCAGCGTAGATTCCTACCCAAGGGACTACGACGAGTGCGTGGAGAAGGCGAGGCAGGAACTCGACAAGGCATCCAGACCTCGGCTCAGGTCGGAGGTCGACGACTGGGGGTCGTACGATGTGGTTTTTGTCGGATACCCCAATTGGTGGGGCACGATACCTATGCCCGTCGCAACGTTCCTCATGAAGTGCGATTCCCCGGATAGGACTATCGCCCCATTCTGCACGCATGGCGGGGGCCGTCTGGGACGAAGCGTCGAGGACATCACCAAGCTCTGCCCGCGCTCTAAGATGCTCGACGCTCTCGCGGTTTCGGAAGGAAACGTCAAGCGCGCGGGGGATCAGGTGTCCGATTGGCTCCACCGAATAGGCACAATGAGATAGGCTGAGTAGCCAGGTGGGCCCGTCGCGATTTGAACGCGAGTCACCAGCACCCCAAGCTGGAAGGATACCAAGCTACCCCACGGGCCCGGAAGGAAAATTGGGCTTTCGAGGGACGCCCTAGTAGGGCGCCACCTCGTCTATGAGGTTTGCGTGCGTCAGTATCATCCTTCTGCAGCAGTAGCGCTCGAGGCGCAGGGCGTCAAGGACCTCCTTGGGAGACTCCCCCATATCGGTCCGCCTCACGAACTCCTCGAATGCACTGCCGATGACCTTTCCGCAAGTGAAGCATCTTACTGGAATTATCATTGACTCACCTGTAAGACTTCTGACGCTTCTTCCTGGCGCCTCTTCCGAGTGGCTTCTTCGGCAGTTTGCGTCTCGGATCGGACACCAGAAGTGATCTGTCATACCTGGAGTACAACTCCTCAAGCTCCTCGTCCCCGAGGAACTCGACGAGCCCCTTGGCTATCGCGGTGCGCGAGGCCGAGGCCTGGCCCATGAAGCCGCCTCCCTGTACGTTGATGTCTATGTCCACCTTGGATGCCTTGTCTCCCGCCAACGTCAGAGGTTCCATTATCTTGACCCTTGCGAGGTGTGGTTCGTGAACCTCCAAGGGCACGCTGTTCACTCTCACCAGCCCACGACCCTTCCTGACCGTGGCCCTGGCGACAGCGCTCTTCCTCTTTCCACTAACGACAACGACCTTCATGACTATCAGGTCCTCCTCGAACCGAGTTCCCTCGAAATTTCCTCGAGATAGACGTACCTCGCCAGACGGGGTTTCAGACCAGCGTCCGGGGACTCGTGCCTGATCCCGCTGAGTTCCGATGGGATTCCCACATAGACCTTCAGGCGCTTGTAGGCTTCCTTGCCGGTGGTCTTCCTGTAGTCGAGCATTCCCCTGACCGTGCGCTTGAATATCATATCTGCTGAGCGTGGATAATTGGGACCGCTCATGTTCTTCCCGCGATGCCGCCTCTGGGCGTAGTGCTCGAGAAGTTGGGCCCTGCTACCCGATATCCTGACCTTCTCTGCATTCACGATGGTGATCTCCTCGCCGCTCAGCAGTCTCTTGGCCACGTGAGTGCAGAGCCTGCCGAGCACCTGTTCCTTAGCGTCGATGCCCGCCATGGTATCACCCAATGATCCTTACGCCAGATCCCTTTGGGTTGCTTTCGATAAGCTCCTCAAAGGACAGGCTCTTCCCGCCCGCGCCGGCGACCTTCTGCCTGGCCTGGCCCGTGCAACGGAACGCCGCCACAGTCACCTTCTTCTTCAATTCTCCTGCGCCCAGCAACTTGCCCGGTACGACTACGACCTCGTCATCCTTGGCGTGCCTATCCAGCTTGCCGACGTTGACCTCAGCCCAGTTGCTCGCAGGGCCCTCGAGTCTCAACGCGATGTCTCGCCAGATAGGTGCCTCGTTGGTCCTGCTCGCATCCTTGAGATGCTGCACCAGGGTCAAGAGGTGGGGGTTCGTCTTCTTGCTTTGTCTTCCCATTTCTGACTCCTCCGACATCAGAGAGCAAGCGACTGAATGTGCGGTCCATTTATAAAGCTTTGGATGTTCACGAGATGCTGGCCATGCGTCCAGCAACCTCGTCCAACGAGAGGGTATCCGGCTCGGGGAGGAGCGTCGGGACACCGCAACGCACATTAGCTGGAACCAACAGAAGATATATACGGCATATGCAATACTCGACAACTCCAGCCTATCCCGGGGGTTATTGTAGAAGATGATACGTTTTGGACCGGCCGGAATCCCGCTTTCCTGCAAAGGTAGGACCCTGAGGGACGGCATAGAGGATGTGCATAATCTAGGCCTCACCGCGATGGAGGCACAACTGGTCAGGGCGAACGTGCAGGAGCGGTCAGCGGAGCCCGAGGAGGTGGGCCTATCCCCGCGGGAATTGGCCAACGATATGGTCATCGAGATAGTCCGTCGGAAGGGGACCAAAGACGATGTGATTTCCAATCTAGACGAGCCAGTAAAGGCCGGAGACACGCTGGTCGTGCTCTCCAGCGGCATCGCCAGGAGCTATTCGGAACTCAGGGAGCTGAGGAACATGGCCGACGAGCTCGATGTCCAGCTGTCAATCCACACCCCGTACTACATGGACATCATAAGCGAAGGGGAACTCTGCTTCAAGAGCATGGACTCGATCAGATGGGCGGGTCTCATAGCCAACGAGCTGGGGGCGAGAATGGTTGTGACCCATGTCGGACTGTACGGAGAAGTCACGCCGAAGACCGCCTACAAGAGGGCGAAGGAGAGGCTCGGGGAATTGACGAAGTGGTACAAGAAGCAGGGAATCAAGTCGCCGATCGGGCTTGAGCTCAGTGGCAGACAGGAGGTCTTCGGGTCGCTGAGCGAGGCGGCCAGACTGTGCAAGGACACCAAGCAGCTCGTCCCTGTCGTGAACTTCGCTCACTACCACTCACGGGAAGAGGGGATTCTGAGGGAACCGAAGGACTTCGACAAGTTGTTGGACACCGTGATCAACGTCTCCGACGGAGAGCTCTACACGCACTTCTCCGGGGTCGAACACGAAGCTGGGAACGAGAAGAGATTCACGTCGATTAAGAAAGGGGACCTGAGGTTCGAGCCGCTTGCCGAGGCGCTTGTTGAACGCAACGACCCAATAACCATCATCTCGAGCTCACCGCTCTTGGAACACGACGCCATGTACATGAAGGTCATCCTGGAGAGGGTGCTCGCGAAGAGGGTCTCGAAGGAGATCAAGACCAACAACAAGAAGGACAAAGCTGGGTCGAAATGAAGGAGAGCACGGATTACATCACCAGGTTGATCAAGGAGACGCTCGACCAGGAGATCGAGGAGACGGAGAAGTTCGTCGACATGATCATCTCGGCCCCGAGGATCTTCATATACGGCGTCGGCAGGTCCGGGCTCATCGCCAAGGCCTTCGCCATTAGGTTAGTGCAGATGGGACTCGAAGTCTTCTTCGTGGGTGAGACCGTGACGCCCATAGTCGAGGAGGGCCACCTCGTCATCATCGTCTCACACACCGGCGAGACGATGTCGTGTGTTCAAACGGCGAACATCGTGAGAAGGGTTGGGGCGAGAGTGATAACGATAACGTCCAACAGGCACTCGAAGCTCGCGACCGCTTCGAACCTTGTTATTCGAATCAAGCCCCCCAAGGACGACGACAGGAAACGCCTAGCACCCCTGGGGACGTTGTTCGAGGACGCTACCCTGATCTTCCTTGACGGGATAGTGGCGCAAATAATGGAGAAGTTGGGTCAGAGCGAGGGGTCGATGCGCAAGCGGCATGCCATATGGGTGTGACGCTAGCGGTCCTCAGCCTCATCGGACTTGGTCTCGCCCTTCAGTGACCTAGCGCGTCTCCGGCGGTACACGAGGGTCAACGATATCAGTGCAATCGCGCAACACAGGACAACGAAAGGCACGATGTACTCTCTTATCCAGTCGCTCACCCCGCCCACGAACCCAGACTCGAATATGCCCATCGTTGAGTCGTGAGTCAGTTCGGTCGTGCAGTTGCTGACGGGAAGGACGGAGTGGAGGAGCATCCCCGCACCGGTGGTGAAATAGGACGAGTTGACGCAACCGACCGAGTCGGTGCCGTTGTTGACCAGCTCCGCCCTGCTCTCCCAGAAGTAGAACGCGTTGACGACCTCGTCCTCCTTCGCGAAGTGTATCTTCTGCATGACATCCGTGGTCTCATTGAGCTCGTGGCAGTAGTCTTCTCCTGACTCGCGCTCGTCGACCAGAGCGGATATCTTCGTCGTCACGTTGCCGCCGTCTTCGGACCCTTCGATGAGATGGAACATGTTCGTCGATCCTCCCCCTTGAAGGAACTGTTCCAGGACCACGCCGTCCGAGTCCAGGTACACGTTCGGCCTCAACGTGAAGCTCATCCTCATCTCGGTCTTTCCGTCAATAACATACGTGCCTCCGGAGCAGTCGTACTCGACCGGCATCTCCGCGAGGAAGAACGAGAACGAGAGCTCGGCCCAGTCCTGGACGGCCATCGTCTCGTTCTCTCCAACGACATAGGCGTGTATCGAGGAGACCATCTCGACAAGAGCGAATTCGCCCCGCCCCTCATCGAAGTCCTTCTCGAAGGCGGATACGTTCCAAGTCACGTGGTTGGAGTCCAGGAACACCGTGAGGCTGGCTTCGTCCAGGTCGAAGAGACTGTCTCCGTCGGTGTCGTTGTAGACGTACATCCTAGGACAGCTGACCTCGAAGGTAGGGGAGAAGGGGTCCGTCTCGTGTTTGAATATCACTCGGGGCCAGTCGCGCGTTATGG
>DUGQ01000051.1:0-142 GCA_013331315.1 Thermoplasmata archaeon | reverse complement strand
AGTCGTCTGACCCTGGTCCCTGACTCCTCGAACACGGCAAAGGGCACCTCAGCATACCCATTGCTCGATAGCCTGAATACCTTGACCTCCTTGTTCACAGGATCAAGGACCAGTGCGCAGTGGAAAGGCTGGTCGAAGATCG
>DUGQ01000239.1 GCA_013331315.1 Thermoplasmata archaeon | reverse complement strand
GAGCTCGAGCGCGTCGCTGGAATCGTACGGGATGCCCATGCGCAACAGCATGTCCGCGAACCCCATCACGCCAAGCCCGATCTTCCGGTTCGCCTTGGTCATCTGCTCTATCTGCTCGAGCGGGTACTTGTTCACGTCTATGACGTCGTCCAAGAACCTCACGGACCAGTGCACCGTCTCCCTGAGACGGTCGTAGTCCACCTCGTGCCTCCCGCTCTCGAGCCGCAGCATCTTCGCGAGGTTTATGGACCCGAGGTTGCACGACTCGTATGGCAGGAGCGGCTGCTCCCCACAGGGGTTCGTGCTCTCTATCTCGCCCACATTGGGCGTGGGGTTGTCCCTGTTTATCCGGTCTATGAATATGATCCCGGGCTCGCCGTTGCGCCAGGCCATGTTGACGATCATGTCGAAGACCTTCCTGGCCTTCATCTTCGACGAGATCTTCTTGGTCCGCGGGTTGACGAGGTCGTACTCTCCGTCCCCGGAGAGCGCCTCCATGAACTTGTCCGTCAGGGCGACGGATATGTTGAAGTTCGTCAGCTTGCTGCTGTCCTTCTTGCTGGTTATGAACGCGATTATGTCGGGGTGGTCGACCCTGAGTATGCCCATGTTGGCCCCGCGGCGCGTGCCCCCCTGCTTTATGGTCTCCGTGGCGGAGTTGAAGACCTCCATGAACGATATCGGGCCGCTAGACACCCCCGCCGTGCTCTTGACCGAGTCGCTCGCGGGCCTGAGCCGGGAGAAGCTGAACCCCGTCCCGCCGCCGCTGTTGTGCGAGACGAACCCGTTCGCCAGGTAGGCGTGCGTCCCCTCGACGGTGAGGTCCACCACCTCCCTGGGCCCCTCGGAAGCGACCTGCTTCACTGTTACGCAGAAGTACCCCTCATCGTCGGGTTCGTCATGACCGGCACCGTCGTCTCCCATCGCCGACGCGAGGGACTCTTCGTCGACCTGTCTGGCCCTCCTCTCGAGTATGACCGAGTCGAAGCCCACCTTGTCACGGAAGACATTGAACCCTGATCTGGTGCAGATCGTAAGACCCGCTCCGTCCCGAACCGTCGGGATCCCGAGATAGAAGAGCATGGTCTGTATCTGTCTGGAGACGCTCTCCTCGTCGAGGTCGACCGAGACCACACCGCTAGGCCTTATCCAGCCGCGGTCGGTGAACATCCTCCTCAAGAACTCGCACAGGGCGTTCTCGTCTCCTCGTATCACTCGGTCGTCGACCCCCACCTCAAGCAGTTCCTCGAAGGGACATTCGACTCTCTCCAAAGTGCCTCCGAGCCACCCACCGAGCTTCATGAGCAGGTGGTCGCCTTCCTTGAGGTCTCCGATCCTCCTCCACTCATGTCGTCCGTCCTCCGCCCTCACCATGAGGCGGTGAAGCGCGGTTCCAGACACGGAGTACCCCTCGAGGGTCTCCACCCTGAAGACCTCCTTGACTCCGTTGGAGTGCCGTTCTATGACTCGGTCCATTCCTTCGTGCGTCTCTATCCAAGAGCCGTCCGTGATCGAGCCCAGTGTCCTGCACCCTCTGTCCGTCATCACGAGCGTCTCGGGTACGAGACACTTGTGTATTAGGGCCGTGTACTTGATCGAGTCGAAGATCTCTTCCATCGAGTCTCCTACTGGCAGTACGAAGCACGCCGAGAGCTGACCGAGCTCCCTCCCAGCGTTCATGAGGGTGGGGCTGTTCGGCATGAATTCAAGGTGGGCCATCATCTCGTAGAACCGAAGCGCGCACTTCTGCACATCCTGCTCCGACCTTCCGTATCTCGTCTCCGCCGAGGCGATTGCTCTTGCCACCCGCTCGAACAGCTGTCTCGGCGTCTCTACTGGCCTTCCATCGTCCCCCTTCTGAAGGTAGCGCCTCTCCAACACCGTCTTGGAATTGGCTCCTATCTGAGGCTCGAGCGCCCACCCCTGGCCGCCAGGCCCGGAGCTGTCTACTGGGGCGGCAGTACCCCCTCCTGATTGGTTCGGCGTAGTCGACATTCTCCCCCTCGGATCCGGTGAATCTGATTATCGATCTGTGTTGGACTTCGCACCCGTCGATGGCCCCGCCATCTGTTAAAGCGCAGCGTGCCGTTACAAGGCTTTTGCTCGCCCTATGATGCGAAAATCTTTACTGTTGAAGGTAAGTTGCCAAATCGTGTTCATGTGTTTAAAGAGCTTTTCGAACACGACTTGGTAACTGTGTCCCCTTCTCTTCCTGTGGAGGTCGAACAACACATTATCAGATTGTTTATCAGATTGTTTATCAAACTGGTCGGGCCAGCCTGCAGGAGCATCACGGGTATTCGAAAGACGAAACCCATGAAAACAAATATCTCACCGTTGACGATAAACGCCGAAGAATCCGGAATCCGTTTCCGATGGAACGTTCATCCGTACGTGCGGAATGCGGCGAGGATTTGAATAGGACCTACTCATAACAGGTTGCGAAGCGGAGGTCTCTCACCATGAGAATCAAAGTGAAGCTGTTTGCCTCCTTCAGGGAAATCGTGGGGCAGAAGGAGGAAGAGGTCGAGGTCGATGTAGGCACAACTGTCAAGCAGCTCCTGGACTCCTACATTGAACGATTTCCGCAGATGGAACGCTACAGAGATCACATCATCCTGTCCGTGAACCGGGAGTATGGAGCCGGGAGCCTTGAGCTGAGGGAAGGCGACGAGGTCTCATTCCTTCCACCTGTAAGCGGCGGCTGAGACCTGGCCAACGATGTCCTGCAGAATCGGTAAATAGGGTTACTGACATAGTTGCTCAGCAATCAGTCGTGACATCGGCTTGAGAACAGGTGAGACGCCATAGGCTGAATCACACGAGATGGTGTACGTTGAATACGACTAGAACAGTCCTGATTGTCGCTGCGATTTCGACCGCGGTCATTCTCTTGCCCGGACCGGGCATCCTTCTCGACGACGGAGATGACGATATCTCATGGGCTGTAGGCCCTGCGCTCGGCGCGGGACCTCCGGTGGATTACGCGTACAGGGACTTCGACACGGTGGTGCAGCTACTGTACGACGCCGAGACGGAATTCCCCGAGATTGCCAAGGTGTACGACCTGGGCGACAGCTGGGAGAAGACCGAGGGCATAGCGGACAGGGACATACTCGCTCTCAAGATATCGGACAACCCAGGTGTGAACGAGTCCGAGCCGAGGGCTCTGATCATGGCCCTTCATCACGCAAGGGAGTGGCCCACCACGGAGATCGCCCTGCAGCTGATCGAGAACCTGACGGAGGAATACGGCAAGGACCCCCGCATAAGCTGGCTTGTCGACAACGTGGAGACCTGGATCGTGCCGGTGGTGAACCCGGACGGGCTGGAGTACTCGATGACCTATGACGACATGTGGCGCAAGAACCGCAGGGACAACGGGGATACCACCTACGGCGTTGACCTCAACAGGAACTACAACGGCTCGGAGAACGACGACCCATTGGGAGCCTGGGGCGGTGCCGGCACATCGGACAACACGGCCGACGCGACATACTGCGGCGAGTACCCGTTCTCGGAACCGGAGACCCAGGCCATCCGCAGCCTCGCCGAGAACCTGAGCTTCAACGTGGCCATCGACTTCCACACCTACAGCAACCTCGTCATGTGGCCGTGGGGGTACACGACCGACCTTCCCCCG
>DUGQ01000045.1 GCA_013331315.1 Thermoplasmata archaeon | reverse complement strand
CAGCGCCGTGGGCTACCAGCCCACCCTGGCGACGGAGATGGGTGAGTTGCAGGAGCGCATCACGTCCACCAAGAAGGGCTCCATCACCTCAGTGCAGGCCGTGTACGTGCCGGCGGACGATTACACCGATCCCGCCCCAGCCACCACCTTCGCCCACCTGGATGCCACCACGAACCTCTCCCGTGAGATCGCGGCGCTGGGCATCTATCCCGCCGTGGACCCGCTGGCATCCACCAGCCGCCTGTTGGATCCGCGCATCCTGGGAGATCACCACTACAACACCGCGATGCGCGTGAAGTCCATCCTGCAGAAGTACAAGGAGCTTCAGGACATCATCGCCATCCTGGGAATGGATGAGCTTTCCGATGAGGACAAGCTCGTCGTGGCCCGCGCCCGGAAGATTCAGCGCTTCCTGAGCCAGCCCTTCTTCGTGGCCGAGCAGTTCACGGGCATGCAGGGCAAGTACGTGAAGCTGGAGGACAGCATCAAGGGCTTTTCCGAGATCTGTGACGGCAAGTGGGACCATCTGCCGGAACAGGCCTTCTATCTTGTAGGCACCATCGAGGAAGCGGCGGAGAAGGCCGAGAAATTGGCAGCGGTCTAGTCCGTCCGTTCGATTGAAAAGCCATGATCCGGAATGCCGAGGCATTCACCCCAGATGCCTCGGAACTCGCCAAGCGAATTCCGAAGTGATGGCCACCGATCCCGAGAGGCAAGCATGTCCCAAACCATCCTGCTGGAAGTGGTCACACCCGAGCGGCCCGTGTTCTCCGCCGAGGTGGAGGAAGTCCAGTTTCCCACCGCCTACCGCGGTTACTACGGCATTCTGCCCGGCCATACGCCGCTTATGACCCCTGTGGGCGATGGCCTCCTCTATTTTCAACGGGATGGGCAGAAACACTGGCTCACGGTGTTCGGTGGATTCGCTGAAGTCGGCCCCGAGCGGGTGACCATCCTGGCCCGTGAGAGCGAGACCGTGGAGATGATTGACCTGGAGCGTGCCGAGGCGGCCCGCCAGCGGGCCCTGAAACTGCTCAAGGAAGCCCAGACCGAACAGGATCTAACCAAGGCCCAGGCCAAGCTCAATGCCAGCCTTATCCGCCTCCAGGCGGCCGGGCATCCTGCCGGGCACGGATTCTAGGCAGGAACGATCTCACCACTCTGAAGAGGATGGATTCCAGGTACTCCTATCGAGTGCGGGACAGCGTACTTCTCCAGACTCCGGAGGAGGCGTGGCCTTGCCCTGTACGGATGTCGCAGACTGGTCCATGGCCGGAAAGGTTCGTGGCACATCTGTGACCCTGCCATTTCGGTAGCGGAGGCTTTCTGGCCTCGCATCAGAGTCGATCCTGCCCGCCCGGGGGAAGGTCGCAGGGTATATGTGTCATGGCGATTGGTGTGTCTACTCGAGATGTCATGACTTTTGGGACTGCACCGATTTCTGTCTAAACAGCCATGTGGCGCGAGATGGAATCCGAGGATCAGTGTCACAGATCACAAAAGGTCCATTTCAAAGACATGAAAAAAAACATAATCAATAATTTAAATCATGAATTTTCTAATATCAATCGTATGTAATTAATTGTAAATATTCGCTTTAAAACGACATTATTCGTGTCATGACTTTGTTTTATGTTTTAGCCTAATTAGCCATATAGTCATTAGTGTATTTTGTTCAAAAACCCTTGAGGTGGGCTAACTTTGGTGCAGATTCCCGACGCGGGAGTCAATTGTGTTTCCCGCCGGTTCTTCACAAGGCCTGCCGCCCAGGACCTTCCCTAAGGAACGCGAGATGAGGCGAATCATGAATCGACGCACCTACGTGGCCCTGTTGGCCACCTTGATGACAGCGGCAGCCTGGGGGCAGGAGGTGAGCGTCTACGGGACGACGATGGCCCAGGTGTGGAAGGACGAGGTTCCCGGTTTCAACAAGAAGACGTTCACGCCGGCGACGCAGTTTCTGGGCATCGACGCGACGAAGCTGGGCTACGACCTCACGGCCATAATCGGGGTCAAGGTCATCCACGGCCACATACTGGAGACGGAGAGGGACCTCGCGAAGGACCCCGCGGTCTACGCCGTGTTCGACTCCACGGGCGACTGGGACGCGATCATCATGGCCCGGTTCAAGAACAGGGTCGAGCTGAACGACTATGTGAAGCGCGCGCTCGACCACGAGAACGTCGACAAGACCTACACGCAGGTCGTTCTCAACATCACGAAGGACGAGAAGCGCGTGAAGGTGTGAGTGGGCGGGTATCGAGCGTTTTTCGAACGACTTCTAGGCATCGTCAGTTCAATTTATGTAGCGAAGCAGATATGGGGTACTGACCTACCCCGGACACGGGGGGTCAGGGAAGGGTCATGAGTTCGGTCAGCAAGGCGGTCCTTGCTTGGGTCTGCATCTGTTTCATGTCGGCAGCCGCGGTGCTTCTCGCGGCGACCGACTCCGCGGCCGCCGAGGACACTGTCAATGTGATCCCGTCCTTCGAGCCGCCGAAGGCGGCCTACTGTCCGGGGGAGAACTTCTCGGTCGAGATCACCGTCGTGAACATGCTCCTTTCGGGGGACTACGTGTACGACGACCTCGCCTACATGCAGAAGGTCACGAACGTGTCCGTCCACTTCTCGTGGATGGCCCCGAACGAGTACGTCTGGAAGGACGTGTCGAACGAGTCGTCCTGGCTCGAGCCCGACGGGCTCGGCTCCGAGACTTACACGCTGAACCTGTCCGTGCCCGCGGAGGCGTCATCCACCACCTACAGCTACAACTTCAGGGTGGAGTACCTCACCCACACGCCCTGGGGCGACCTGCCGAACGTCTGGGGCATAGGCGACACCTTCAAGGACTTCGTCGTGAACGCGGAGGCTGAAGTGGGCACCGAGAGCGGGGGAAGCGTCAACCTCACACCCTACATCGCGTTCGTGGCCATCGTGCTATCCTTCGGGTCTGTCGCCGCCGTGATGTACCACAGGCATACTGGCGGGCCTGGCTTCCGGGCCTCCCCACAAGGAGCGACCGTGCTCGGCAGGGAAGACCCGTTCCCAGTGATACGGCCGATGCCGGGCGAGCAGTTTCCGGTCGAGCGCGGGTTCGTCTATCTCGTGAAGGAGAAGCGTCCCAGGGTGTCGTTCGACATGTTCAACGAGGCTGTCAAGCACGGGGCGAAGGGCATGCTCGTGGTCAGGGAGCACCCGAACAGGCTCAAGCAGTCGCACGACTTCGACGCGGCCAAGCTGCTCTGGATGACGCGCAGGGCGGGGGTGGACCACATCGACCCGACCGAGCTCAGCCTACTGAACCTGAAGATCACNNCCACGATTTCGTCCTGACGCACGACTGCGCGGTCATACTCGTGATAGACGAGCGGGTCCTCAGCACGAGGGAGCTCGCGCTACTTGAGAGGTCGACGAAGATCGTCGAGCCGTTCGATGAACAGGATTCTACATCGGAGACGGGGCTTCCCGAGGCGGAGGCCTGAGCCCCTTCCCGGGTAGTAGTCAGTATGCAAAAAGTTCTAAATCGAATAAGGCCTTCTCGAAGCTCGCGGGGGCATATCTCACAGGCCCCCGGTTGTCCTTTCGTGCAGGTGTGATAACGGCGCAATCTGCTATCCGCGGACTCACGCCTCCTGAGAGGACGACGCACGGCGCCCGCCGTGCGGGGGGAGGAGAGGCCAGTGGATGCGCTCACAGTAGCTGCTTCGAATAGACACGGACCAATCGCAGTGAGCGTCATCCTGATCACTTTCATGCTCGGGGTCAGCGGTGCTGGGGGCGCGCTCCTCTACATCGCTTTCAGCGCCGAGGCGGAGGACGCCTTCTGGACCTCGACCCCGTCCATGACATATCCCAGGGCGTGGCCGGAGACCGTGTCGCTCGCCGACGGCAGGATAGTGGTTCTGGGAGGGCTGTCGGTCAACGGACCGACCGCGACGACGGAGATCTTCGACCCATCAGACGACTCGTGGAGGCCTGGGCCGACCATGACCACGCCCAGGCTGGGGCACACCGCTACCCTCCTCGACGACGGGACAATCCTGGTGACCGGAGGGGAGACGGGGACAGGCACGACCGCCTCCGCGGAGATAGTCGACCCGGTCGCGGGGAACGCGTACGCCCTTCCCGACATGTACTTCTCGAGGACTGGGCACTGCGCGGTCAAGCTCCCCGACGGGAGCGTGCTCGTGAGCGGGGGGACGGACTGGCTTACAGGGACCAGGGCCGAGGCGGAGATCTACGATCCTGCCACACATTCGTGGCTCTACGGAGGGACGATGGCGCACGCGCGCTCGTTCTTCTCCATGTGTTCGATGATGGACGGCACCGTCCTTGCCGTCGCCGGCGACTCGGCGGCGACGAGCGAGGTCTACGACCCGGCCGCGAACTCGTGGGGGAACGAGGCGGCGATGTCCAAGGAGAGGTACGATTTCGCTTCCGTCGTCACGTCCTCGGGGGACGTGCTGGTCGCTGGGGGCATGACTGACGGCGTTGTGCTCAGGTCAGCGGAGATGTACAACGCTGAGACCAACTCGTATNNTCGTACGACGCTGAGACCAACTCGTGGTACGGCGCCGAGAGCATGCTCGCCACGAGGGCGCACTTCACGCTCTCGCTCATGGAGGACGGCAGGGTCCTGGCCGCGGGATCCTGGAGCAGCTCCGAGGGAGCGACCGATACCGTCGAGGTCTTCTGCCAATGCAGCATGGAATGGTCGTCCACGGAACGCATGCTGCAGGCGCGCGGAGCGCACGGCGCGGCAGAGCTTCCGGACGGCACGATACTACTGATCGGCGGCAGGACCAGCACGTCAATCACGTCGTCCACGGAGTTCTACACCGCGGGGGAGGACGAGCCCGAGCCACCGCCGCCTCCGCCTCCTCCACCGTACTGCCAGCCGATCGACATCCTACCCTTCATCATCATCGTGGCCCCGGAGATGCCCGGGCATTCCGCGCACGGGCTCATAGCCAAGGTCCTGGTCGCGCAGAGCCTATACGAGGCCGGGAACATCGAAGACTGCCTCGACATACTCAACGCGTTCTACAACCAGGTGAGGGCGTTCCTCGGGAGCGGACACATGACCGAGGACGGGGCCGAGATGCTCTACGACGCGTACGCCGCGGTCGTGGAATGCCTCGGAGGGGAGCCTCGACCCGAAATCCCGTGATATAACGAGTATATCACGGTCGACCGCGACACGGCTCCTCGGGGCGCTCCGAGAGACGGCTAGTGATGCCTCTGTCTGACGCTAAACGGCCCATGCCAGCAATTCACTGTCAGACACAAATGATTCAAATACTTGGTCGTCGCATACGGTTAACACTCGCAAAGTTAGTCGAGTGAGAGGAGGTGAGCGGATCAGGCTGAGCAAGCGAAAGTTAGCCACGGCTGCTGCAACTGCTATGCTCC
>DUGQ01000075.1 GCA_013331315.1 Thermoplasmata archaeon | reverse complement strand
GCGCGTGGTACGACTCCTCGGTGGGATACGACTACACGCCCGGCGCTTGGAACCTGTCAGAGAACGAGACTCTGACTTTCGAGTGGCCGTCGGGCGAGCAGCTGTTCATCGTGAGAGACCTCGGCGCCACGGACGGCCTGCTGGACGACACGTCGAATCTCACGGCCGAAATGACGGTGAGGTACGCGATGCCGATGCCGTTCGACGACGCGGACGTCGTCTCGATAGACCACGACCAGAGGCGGATAACCTTCACGGGACCGTTCGACATGTGGACCTGGTCGCAGGAGCAGACAGCGCACCACTACCTCGCGGATGAGTGGGAGAGGATAGACGCGCTCCCGTTCGGGATACCGTACGTGGAGTTCGTCGCTGAAATCGAGGAGCATCCGCTGGAGATGGTGGCGGACGGCCTCTCCGGCGCCATACTGCTGGACACGCCGATATCGTTCACCGTGACAGTAGTTAACTCGACTTCGCAAGAGGTGTTCGAGGACTACGATGGCACGGTGTCATTCACGTCATCCGATGTCGGTGCGATGCTGCCTTCGGACTATACGTTCGTGCCCGGAGTTGACGCGGGGACCCCCTATTTCGTCGTCACGTTCACGTCGACGTCCAGCGAAGACGAGCCGCATTGGCTAGCCGTCAGAGACATCAGCGACCTGTCCCTGATGGACGTCGAACACGATATCGTCGTCATGACGTATCTAGCGGCCTCCAGCTCGGTCGAACTAGGAGCCTCGCTCATGTCCGCACCGGTCCCCACTCTGAACTCGACCTTCTATCACGTCGACGATGGAGATTGGACGGAGTACGACTCGCCGTTCGTGTTATCCGAGGATGGGGAGCACACGGTGGAGTTCTACTCGGTAGACTCCTTGGACACCGTCGAGGACGTCAACTCGATCACCGTCAAGATAGACAAGACCGCGCCTGCCATGAACATCGTGCAGCTGAGCGGGACCGAGTTCGCCGAGCCCAACGTCACGATCACCTGGAACTGCTCGGACGCGTGCAGCGGGATAGATCGCGTGGAGTACTCCGTCGACGGTGGGGCTTATGTTGTCTGTGGCACCGACCTCTACAACGCCAATCTCGTCAACCTCAGCGATGGCGTGCATGACATCATGGTGCGCGTGTACGACGAGGCAGGCAACATGGCGGAGGCTGAGATAGAGTTCGAGGTCATCCTCGAGGAGGAGGACGACGACGGATCATCCGACCTGCTGGGCTCGCTATCTGCGTTGGAACTGGCGATCATCGCCGTGATCGTGGCGGCGGTCATAGCCGCGACGGCACTGCTGCTGCGCAGGAGGCGGTCTTCTCCGCCGGAAGGCGACGCCGGAGAACCGCCGACTCCATCATAGCGTCAACCAGGAACGCCCTCTTCCGGTCCTGGACTCTCAGGCCCAGCTCCGGGCTCAAGACGCTCCTCTTCAGCGGACGTGCTCTCGAACCGCTCCTCGGCGATCCCATTTGACGCAGCAACCTCCGCCCGTTCCGCAAGAACACGTTCCAAGGTATCGAGGAAGAAGTAGCTGCTCACGACCAGCAACAAGGTGCCCGCCACGGGCACCACTATCCACCACCAGTACTGGTCCGCGAACAGGCCGTATGAGCGCGCATCGGCCAGCATCTGGTTCCACGTTGAGGCGAAGTCGAAGACCTCAAGCAGCGATCGTGCGCGCATAGAAGCAATCGAAGCGAACAAGAAAACAAGAACGACGGAGTACTTGGTGACCCGCAACACTCTGCTCAGCACGAGTTCTGAATTGCATCTGAAGAACCTGGTGGAGTAGGCAATGGCTTCTCTAGTCCCGCGCCATCCTCGTCTTCCCTCGTTCGAAACCGAAGGTCCTGGCGGCGTCACTGTCAGCTCTCCGTATGTCCAGCAGTAGATCGACACCATAAGCAGCAAGATGACGAGAGAGGACTCAACCAGAACCGGGTGTGAATCATCCCATAGGCCCCATCCGTAGGGTGAGACCAGGACGGACACTAGTATCAGAATACCTGGGATGGCAAGCAAGGTCTGACCAATCATCGCCATAGACCGGCTTCCGAGTTTGGACAATATGCCCGTGAAGTTCGCCAAGAGAACACCGATGTAGCCGACAAGTAATCCCAGCGAGACGGATATCGCGACAGTCAAGAGCACGACTATCAAGCCGTTTCCCGCTGCGTACAGGTTCATGCTGTAGAGGTCTCTCCCAATGTAGTCAGTCCCCAGAGGGTGTATCATGCCGCTGTAGGGAGAGTTGGAGAGAGACGGAGGGAGAGGGTTCATCCAGACGACTTCACCGTCTTCAATAACGTTGAGTTCGCGGCTCTCGGACTCCCATGGTTGGGGCACAGTGGACAGGACATCGGCGAACAGGCCACACAATAGGATAGCCAAGAGTATGATGAGCGCCAGCTTCCCGGAGGAGTGTCTCATGTATGCGCTGGCAATCTCTTTGCACCTTTGAGTGACGGAGCGGAAGGATGATCTTCCTTTCGCTATGCCCTCTGGATATCGGATGTGGAATCCACCTGCAGGCGCACGCGGTTTCAGGGCGGCATCGATGGGTTGCATGAAACATGTTCTCTCGCGCACGGCTCTGAATACGAGCTGGGAGAAGTAGACGATGGCCGAGATCAGGAAGAAGCATGCCATCGTCCCCGGAATGTCGAACAAGACGATTGAACGCA
>DUGQ01000044.1 GCA_013331315.1 Thermoplasmata archaeon | reverse complement strand
AGTCGATGGCAGTAGCGTTGAACACCTGCTCCTCGTCCACGTCGAGTTGCGCATATGACGGCAGCACGCTAACCGAGTCGAGGAACGGGTCTTCAACTGTCACGGACCGCTCGATGGTCTTCTCCTTGCCATCGTGGGTCACGGTGCATGAGATCGTACCCGTTCCGCCTTCATCTCCGGCCTCGAAATTGACGTTCGCTCTGGCATAGTAGTTGAAATCACCGAGTGTATCCGGTGAAACGGACCACTCATAGTCGGCGTCGTCCGTGACGTCGTCTCCGCCGTATTCAACTACGAGTGATAACGCCCGGACTCCGCCGGCAGGAACGTCCGGAATCGGATCAGGCGTCATCGTGACCTCAAGTTTCTTTCCCGCGAACACGAACATGTACGCAGCGCTGCCGATCAGCGCGGCGACCACGATGATGGCGACCACGACGATCAACATCTTCTTCTTGCCATCCTTCTTAGGGGCAGGAATTGACTCGGGCTGCGCCGTGTCGGTAGGCGGGGCAGAAGCAGTCTCCACTACAGCTGGCTCGCTAGAACTCGGGTTCTCTGACACTATATTTTCCCCCTACACTCAAGAGGCTCGACTAGCAAACACGCCTGTAAGCGCACTTCCTCTATAAATACGCTGGCATTTTTGTCTCGGAAATGTGTTCGAATTTACGAATTATTTTCAATCTACCAGCGCTTCTGATGATGCAATTGCTAAGACAAGGCGTGAGCTTTGAGAGAACGTGCCTTTTCACGTCCGGTCTCGCACGCACGTCGGGAGGCCCGTCTGCACACAGTTCGACGCGCGAGTCCGCGCACCGGATCGCAGCGTCCTCAACGACGCGCGGGCCTCGTTTGCAGGATCAACTCGTGTGCGTGCACATACGGTGCTAGAACTACGTAATACTAATACGCGTGCGATTCGATCCAACGCGAGCGCGTCCAAACGCAACGACCGTGCATCACAATCAGGACAAGCACGTCAGCACAATTCACAGCGTCGACAACCGAATCTCAGCGGCGCGGAACTCGCTGTGTCCGGAGAGATGTCGCTCCGTGAAGAAGGGCGACCGTGCCATGCGACAGATGGCTTCAACGTAGCACAACGAGGCGGAGGTGGCGAACAGATAATGGAACGGATATTCAAAATTCGTTTAACTGCGCTTAGGTTAATTTGAACGATATATCATTGCGAAGCTGATTGTCGCAATGTTCTTATACCACAGATAGTATTCAAGGGGCTGGCCATTCAACAGGGGAGAAATCTTCCTTGGAAGGAGCATGGAGGATTTCGAGGAATGGAATGGCTGGCCGGCCAAGCTTGGCCGGGGCCAGACCTCGACACAACATGAGGCCTGGATGGAAAGTGAGAGCGGGGGATAAGGACTTGCATGTCAGAAGGTTTGGTATCTTCAAAGCCTGTGCTGTGGTTCTGATCGCGACTGTCTTGGCTGTGCCTATCGCGGGTGTGATGAACACCGTGATCGGCAACGCGGCAGCCGCGGATGATGGTGGAACGCTCAAGATAGGATTCCTGCAGAAGGTCGACAGCATGAACCCGAACGTCGGGTTGGTCGACGCTGCGTACATATTCTATGGACTCGTCTACGACACGCTCCAGTGCGTGGATGAAGACCTTGGAATCGCGCCCAACATTGCGTTGAACGCGGGAGTCAACGCGGACTACATCCCGTACGGATCTGTTTGGGACCTTGAGATAACCCCCAATGCGCGGTGGCATGACGGGGAGAAGCTGACGGTCGACGACGTCATATTCACCGTCAACCTGAACGCGAACAACTACGCGCAGATGTGGGCGTACCAGCCGTACGCGTACTTCATAGACTACGCTGAGGAGGTTCCTGGGGAGCCTAACACTGTGAGGATCCACTTCTACGACAGGAGCTCGGAGGAGCCGATGCCCGCGGCCTACGCGAGGATCATGTGCATACCTGTACTGCCCGAGCACATGCTGCGAGACTACACCGCGGCGGAGGTCGGCTTCGACTGGGAGGGAGTGTTCGAGGACTCGGACCCGCCGATAGTGGGAACGGGTCCGTTCATGGCGACTGATAACATCTACCAAGAGTTCCTGCAGGGTGACAAGCTGACCTTCGTCAAGAACCCAAACTACCACTGGGCGATAGACAAGCCCGACTCACCCGAGATACAATTCGAGAGACTCGAGATGCACTTCTTCGACGACGCGACCGCGATGGCAATCGCGCTCGAGAACGGCGACCTCGACATCGCTCAGTTCCCACCGCACGAGTACCTGACCATGAAGAACAAGGTGCTGAGCGGGGAACTCGATGATGTCGTCGCGTACGACGGACCGAAGTGTACCCAGTACTGGACCGAGATCGCGGTCAACATGAACAACGCGGGACCGAACCCGTCAAGGCTGGATGACGTGATCAGGCAGGCCATGGCGATGGCGACGGACAAGACGTACATAGTGGACAACTACTACCTTGGCCTCGCCGACGAGGGCTCGACCCTGATACCGCCGGTCAACGAGGAGTGGCACTACGAGCCGACGAACGACGAACTGTACCACTACGACCTCGTCGCCGCCAACGCCTTGCTCGAGGACAACGGGTACAGATACACGCCCGAATCGCCTAACGTGAGGGTGTGTACTGCGGACAGCTACGCGGTCACGGAGGGGCTCGTCGCAGAGGGCACGCCGCTCGTGTACGACATGGCCATCAGGCAGGAGTTCCCGGAGGAGAAGGACATCGCGATGTACGTCGAGTCCGAGTGGGCGAAGATCGGGATAGACATCAACTACCGGATCATGACCGAGGCCGCCCTGGGGGCCTACGTGTACGGGTACGCCTACGACACCATGATATGGTATTGGAGCGCGGATGTCGACCCGCAGTACCAGCTCTTCTGCCAGTCCAAGTACTCCTGGAACGGATGGAACGACAACCTCTACTCCACGCCCGAGTACGAGGAGAACTACACGCTGTCGGTCATCACCTTCGACGAGGACGACAGGCGAGAGGCGGTCTACAACTGTCAGAGGGTCAACTACGAGGACGCCTACTACATAATCCTGGCCTACGTGTACCAGACCTACGCGTGGAGGACCGACACCTTCGAGGGATGGGGCGACTGGGACGCGCACCCGGGAAGGAGCATGGACAACTTCTGGACCGGCAACCCGCTGTTCTTCGACCTGGTTCCGACGGGAATCGTGAAGACCACGGACATACCATGGGTGGCCATAGGCGCGGGGATAGCAGTCATCGCCGCGCCCGTGGTCGCGGTGGTGTTGCTGAAGTCGAAGGGCGGCAAGAAGAAGAAGGAGAAGGACGACAGCAGTCCACTGGGAGACTGAGCCCCAGCACGGTGAAAACCATATATGCGACGCCTGGCTCGGGGGCGACTTCCCCGGGCCAGGAATCCACTTTCGACAAGACCCGAGTGGAAGGAAGGACAACTGGTGGGGAACGGGGACAAGATGGGTGACGGAGAGACATCGATATATAGCTCTGACGACAAGGGGTTAAATGCGGCCGCTTCGTGGCGTCCACGGAGTGGTGAGGGAGGAGAGTCACCATGGTCAGCATGAGGTCATACGTCCTCAAGAAGCTGGTCTACGTCTTCATCACGTTCATAGTTATCATCTCGTTCAACTTCTTCCTGTTCAGGATCATGCCTGGGGACCCCACCTCCGTTCTCGTCCCCAGGATCGGCGACCCTGAGCTCAAGCAGGCGATCCTCGAGTACTTCGGTCTGGACCTCCCGATGCACGAGCAGTACCTGAAGTACATCTACCAGGTGTTCACGCTCGACTGGGGCATATCTACGGGCGTGCGTAAATTCGCGGACGTGACGGACATCATGTGGCCCGCCCTGAAGAACACCGTGATCCTCCTCGGGACGGGGACGGTGCTCGCGATAATTCTCGGGGTGTCCCTCGGCAAGTTCGCCGCGTGGAGGCGCGGCAAGCCCGCGGACGCCATCGGCATGAGCGCCGCGCTCGTCTTCTACTCCATGCCGACTTTCCTGTTCGCCCTGTTCCTCCTCATGATATTCGCTGGATGGCTCCAGTGGTTCCCCATCAAGGGTTCCGAGGGGTCGTTACCCTGGGTGGGGGCGGTCAATCTTGACGACGCCGGTATAGGGACGATCATACTGAGCAGATTATACCACTTAGCGTTACCCCTGATGGCGTTCACGCTCGAGATCATGGCGGAGTTCGCTCTCATAATGAGGAACTCGCTCACCGACGTCCTGACGGAGGACTACATCGTGACGGCGAGGGCCAAGGGGCTCTCGAACAAGCGGATACTCAACGACCACGCGATGCGCAACGCGTTGCTACCGGTCGTGACCGTCATGGCTATCAGCATCGGCTGGGTCCTGGGCGGGACGATTATGGTCGAGATGGTCTTCTCGTACGACGGGCTCGGGCTCATGACCTGGGACGCGGTCCTTGAGCAGGACTACTCGCTGTTGCAGGCCCTGTTCCTCCTGATGGCGCTCGCTGTCCTGATCGCCAACTTCATCGCGGATATAGTATACGTCTATCTTGACCCGAGGGTGAAGATATGAGAGAGGATACCATGCCGAACAGGGATTCGCAAAAGTCACAGGCAACGGGACGCTTCGGCGGTAGCCTCAGGGGACATGTGGGTTCGATGGACTGGGCGAGCGTCGTAGTGGCGATGATGATAGTGTTGTGCTCGTTCATGGCCGCTTCGCTGGCGATCAACGAGGACACGGACCAAGATTCGACGGTCGCGGGAATCTCGTCGCTGGCGCTCCAGGACGACATCCCACCGGTGGCGAACGCGGGCGCGGACAGGGTGATATTCGCGGGAGCGATCATAACGCTCAACGCCTCGGGATCCACCGACAACATAGGCGTCACGAACTACACGTGGACCTTCGACGAGTTCGGCCCCCAGACACTGTACGGAATGGCCATAACGCGCGAGTTCGCGGTCCCGGGCGTGTACAACGTAACGCTCAACGTGTCAGACGCGGAGGGCAACTGGGACCTGGACTACGTCATGGTGACGGTCAACGTGGACCTACTGCCGCCGATCGCGAAGGGCACCAACAGGACCATACAGGTCGGAACGCTCGTCAACCTCTCCGCGACCAGCTCCACGGACAACGCCCGCATAGTGAACTACACATGGAACTTCATGTACGACGGGGAAGACATCACGTTGTACGGTGTCTTGGCACCGTTCTGGTTCAACAAGAGCGGGTCGTACCTGGTCAACCTGACCGTGACGGACGCCTCGGGCAACACTAACTACACCCTCGTGTCCGTTCAAGTGAACAAGATCCCGACATGGCTCTCCGAGAACTGGCTGAAGCTGCTGGTGACGATAGCCATAGTGGGCTTCGCGGCATACTACATAACCACCAAGTACCGCAGGGACCACACCCTCTGGACCAGTTCGGACGCTGAGAAGCTCAGGCTGCAGATCAAGAGCTTCAGGAAGACCTGGAAGATATTCAGGTCCAATCGCCTGGGCTTCGGGGGCTTCATGATACTCATGATATTCATCGTGATCGCGGTCTTCGCCCCGTTCCTGTCGACGGTAGAGGACCCTAACTTCACCGAGAACCACGAACCGAACCAGATAGCCGACGGATGGATCAATCCTCTTCCACCGTCGTTCTCGCCGTCACCATACACCGGCTTCGTCCATCCGCTGGGAACGGACCACAAGGGGCAGGACGTATGGAGCATGACGGTCTACGGGACGAGGGCGTCCCTCTATGTCGGGCTCATGGCGACAGCCATATCGGCGCTGCTGGGCGCGGCGGTCGGTCTCGCGGCGGGCTACTTCGGCAGAGTGACCGACGAGGTGCTCATGAGGGCGACCGACTTCTTCCTGGTGCTCCCGTGGTTCCCTCTGATGATAGTCATGATGGCCATCCTGGGCCGGGAGTTCATATGGATCATCGTCGTCATAGGTATCACGAGCTGGCCGTCCACCGCAAGAATCGTCAGATCCCAGGTGTTGACCGTGAAGGAGAGGCAGTTCATAGAGAGGGCGAAGGCGGTGGGTGCGGGGGACATGCACATCATCTCCAGGCACATCATGCCCAACGTGATGCCGCTCATATTCGCCAACACCGTCCTGCTCATATCCCTGGCGATATTCTCGGAGTCGTTCCTGGACTTCTTCGGCCTGGGCGACCCGACGGTCATAAGCTGGGGGACGATGCTGGAGGGGGCGTACAGCTTCGGCGCGTTCTATCGGGGCGCCTGGTGGTCGATCATACCGCCTGGCCTGTCGATCCTGATAATGGTGCTCTCGTTCTCTCTCGTGGGTTACGCGCTGGATGACGTGCTCAACCCGAAGCTGAGACGCAGGTGAGGCGACAGGGACGATGTGTGAAAGACGACCGTCCAGCGTGAGCTGTGTGCCCGATGGAGTCTCCGGAATAAGAAGCTGGAAAGGTGTTTGAAGGGGTTGGCTCAGTCGCGGAGGACTACTGCTTCGCGGCGATCCCCGCCTGCCACTTCCTGTAGTAGGTCAAGTAGCCCATCGCGAACTTGTCCTCTCCCCAGAAGAGCTTCGACGCCTTGAGGGCGAACATCATCTCAGGGTCGTTCGGGTTACCGATGAAGCAGGACATGCCCTCGCCCCCGCACATGAGCATGAATGTCGCGTTGAGCTTCGGTCTCGAGGGAAGCCCGAACGAGGCGTTGCTGAGGCCGAGCGTGGTGTTCACGCCGTACTTCTCGGTGACGGTCCTTATGGTGTCGAGCGTGGCTCTGGCGCCACTGTCCGAAGTGCCACACGCCAGCGCGACGCAGTCGATTATCAGGTTCTTGCGGTCCATGCCGGCCTTCTCGGCGCGGTCGATGATATTCCCCGCGATCTCCACCCGCTTCTCGGTCGTCGTCGGAATCCCGGCGTCGTCGATGACCAGGCCGACCAAGGCGGCGTCGTACTCTGCCGCCAACGGTATCACGGCCTCCATCCTCTTCTCCTCCCCGGTCGTCGAGTTGATGCCCGGCCGTCCCTTGACGGTCTTCAGGGCCTCAGCCAGCACGGCTGGGTCGGACGTGTCGATCCATAGCGGGACGTCTACGGCCCCCTGGACTATCCTCAGGGCCTCGAGCATGGCGTGCTTCTCGTCTATCCCCGGGACGCCCACGTTTATGTCGAGTATGTCCGCTCCGCTGTCCACCTGCTTCTTCGCCTCGCCAGCGAGAACCTCGAACTCTCCCGCCTTGAGCTTCTCGATGAGAGCCTTCCTGTTGGTAGGGTTGATCCTCTCCCCAACGATGACCGGGGTGTTCGTGGCCCCGATCTTGACGGTCTTCGCGGTCCCCTTGAGCTCGATAACAGGCACCTTTGCACGTGGCATATTCTAATCCTCCTTCGGCCGGGACAATGTCTCGCCCCAGAAAAAGGTTTCGACAC
>DUGQ01000174.1:14943-18712 GCA_013331315.1 Thermoplasmata archaeon | reverse complement strand
GCCGGGCAGATCAAGACCGGCGCCCCTGCCAGAGGGGAGAGGACCGCCAAGTACAACCGACTTCTGAGAATCGAGGCCGAGCTTGGGAGGAGGGCCGAGTTCCCAGGCGCCTCCGTGTTCTACAGGTGATGATCGGTCTCTCCGACACGAGCGATGGACCGTTGTGGTCATTTGACCAGTAATTGTGTCTCATTCGTGACTTACGGTCAATATACAGTCTGAAATCGAACACAATGATGAATAATGTCGCCACATATTGAACAAACGCGTCGGAGGAAAGGAGGCGCGTCGCCCTGATCCGCGGGCGCCAGTCTGCGGGGTGTTCAGTTGACTGATTGACGTCTCGCGTCTGGGCTCTCGTGGCGGCCAGCACGTTCCGCCGAGGCTATCGGGAGTCTGTGATTGACATGGAATTTCAATGTGGCTTCAGTTCTGACTACCTTCAGCCGGATGTGGAGAGATCGCGAGAGATCGCGGAGTCCCGCGCCGTTGGACGGGTTCTGGGCGAGATACGCCTGGTCGACACCACGTGCCGAGACGGCGAGCAGATGCCAGGTATCTCGTTCAACGTGGAGGAGAAGCTCGAGATCGCTCGAAGGCTCAGGGAAATGGGGGTCGAGCAGCTCGAGACATTCGCGACCTACAACGAAAGCGACAGGAAGTGCGCCAAGCGCTTGGTCGCTGAGTGTGAAGGGATCTCCATCATGGGCTGGAACAGGCTCGTCAAGAAGGACGTGGAGGATTCGATCGCTCACGATGTCGACGCCGTCTCTGTCTCCACGGACACATCTCCTCTCGCCCTCGAGCACAAGCTCAGGAAGACCAAGGAGGAGCAGCTCTCTGAGCTCGCGGAATGCGTCGAATTCGCGAAATCACACGGAGTCTACGTGTGCTTCAACGCGGGAGATGCCACCAGGACGAGCATAGACTATCTCGTTGAGTTCGCCAAGACCGGTCTGGAAGCCGGAGCGGACCGGTTCAGGATATGCGACACCATCGGCATACTGACACCGTCGGCCTCCGCGGATCTCGTGGGGTCCTTGATGTCAAGGGTGCCTATCGACCTCGAGTTCCACGCCCATAACGATTTCGGCCTGTCCGTCGCGAACGCCCTGTCGGCATGCGAGGCGGCGTCCNNGCTGGCAACGTGCCGCTCGAGGTGTTCGTGATGAACCTCTCGCATCATTATGGGGTAGAGAAGTACGACACCACCGGCATCCTGAGCCTGTGCAAGCACGTCGAGGGCGCCTCTGGCCAGACCATACCGCTCAATTACCCCGTGGTCGGTGGGAACGCCTTCACCCACAAATCCGGGATTCACGTCGATGGGGTCCTGAAGAACCCGAAGCTGTATGAGGCCATAGACCCTGAGAAGATCGGGGCCGAGAGGAGGATATCCCTCGGGAAGCACTCTGGAAAGGCGGCGATCGTTCACAGGCTGAACCAGCTCAACCTGGTTGCCCCCTCAGAGAAGATTGAGCTTCTGAGGCGTGAGATAAACAAGTTCGCCGAGGGCAGGAAGTCAGATCTATCGGACGGCGATTTCATGCAGTTGTACGAGCGAGTCGTGCTGGGCCGTCACGGTTGAGAGTGTCTGATGGCAGCGGTTGAACGGAGTTGAAGACATGGGCAGGACCATCGCTGAGAAGGTGTTATCCGCGCACTCGGAATCGGAGTGTGGCGCCGGGGATATTGTGATCGCATCGGTAGACTTCTGCATGGCTCAGGATGGTACTAGCAGACTCATGATGCAGGAGCTGACAAGACTGGGCTTCACGGGGCCGAAGACGTCTAAAGGCGCCGCCGTGGTCCTGGACCACAGTTCGCCGAGCCCCTCGGCCGACGTGTCGCGGATTCACAGCTCGATACGAGAGTTCTCGCGCGCGCACTCGATAGACGTGCACGACGTGGGGGAAGGAGTATGTCACCAAGTCGTCCCCGAATCGGGGAGGGTGTCTCCCGGCGACCTCGTCGTCGGCGCGGATTCCCACACGTGCACGTACGGTGCTCTCAACGCATGCTCGACGGGCCTCGGCTCTGCGGACGTCGCGGCCGCCGCGCATACTGGAAAGCTCTGGTTCAAGGTTCCTGAGACGATGACGGTCAACATATCCGGCTCGTTCGAGAGCGGGGTGAGCGCAAAGGACCTGGCGCTTAGCGTGATCGGAGATGTCGGGGCGGACGGCGCTACGTATATGTCCGTCGAGTTCTCCGGAAGCGGCGTGCCATCTATCGGCATGGATGGCAGGATGACCGTATCGAACATGGCCGTTGAGATGGGGGCGAAGTTCGGCGTCTTCCCTTTCGACTCCGTGACGGGGTCATGGTACGCCTCCTTGGGGTTGGCCCCCGAGAAGGGCGTTGCGGCCGATGACGACGCTTCGTTCGCGCGAGTCGTGGAGGTTGACGTATCTGATCTGACGCCGAAGGTGGCCAAACCCGACCGTGTCGACAATGTCGTCGATGTCGCCGATTGCTCCGACGTCGAAATCCACCAGGTGTTCCTTGGAACATGCACGAACGGGAGGTTGTCGGACCTAGCTGCTGCCGCGCGGATACTCAAGGGTCAGCGCGTGCGGAAAGGGCTCAGGTTGATCGTCGCCCCTGCGTCCAGGAACGTCCTCGCCAAGGCCATCGAGACCGGTATAGCCGGACAGCTGCTGGCATCGGGGGCGGTGATAGTCTCCCCTGGTTGCGGTCCCTGCGTGGGAACCCATGCCGGGATCCCCTCTGACGGAGAACGCGTGCTATCAACGGCAAACAGGAACTTCAGGGGCAGGATGGGCAACAACAAGGGAGTGGAGATATTCCTCGCATCGCCCGAGACCGCCGCGGCAACTGCTATCAGAGGTCGGATGACCGACCCGCGGGAGGTGTTGGCGTGATCGACGTCAAGATACGGGGACGAGCTCACCGCTTCGAACCGAATGACGACATAAACACGGACTACATAATCTCCGGCAGGTACAAGTTCAAGATCGAGGACATGGACGAGCTGGCCAAGCATGTGATGGAGGACATCTCTCCCGATTTCGCGTCCAAGGTTCAGAAGGGAGATGTCATCGTTGCGGGGAGGAACTTCGGCTGCGGCTCCAGCCGCGAGCACGCCCCGCTGGCCCTGGCCGAGGCCGGCGTCCGGGCCGTGGTGGCCGAGTCGTACGCCCGCATCTTCTACCGCAACNNCTGCGGCTCCAGCCGCGAGCAGGCGCCCCGGGCGTTGAAGGCCGCCGGCGTGTCCGCGGTCATAGCGAAGTCATACGCTCGGATATTCTACAGGAACTCGTTCAACGTCGGCCTGCCCTTGATCGAGTGTGACACCGACTGGATCTCGGACGGCGACGTGGTCAGCGTCGATTTGGAGAATGGAGTGGTCTCGACGAAGGAGTCGGGGCAGAACGTGAAGTTCCCGCCTCTCCCCGAGACGATGCGGACACTCCTCGCGGATGGCGGCTTGACGCCGCATCTGATAAAACACGGAGGGTTCAAGCTTGACTGAGATGACAGACGCGACGAACACGAAGTCGATGACGATCGCCGTTCCATTCATACCGGGCGATGGGATCGGCCCGGACATCATGACCGCGACGAGGAGGGTTCTGGATGCCACGATAGATGCCGCCACTGCTGGCGGAGTCCGGTTCGAGTGGCAGGAGGTGCTCGCGGGCGAGAAAGCCCACAAGTCGACGGGATCGTGGCTTCCCGAGGAGACGCTGAAGACCATCTCGGAGAGAGGACTCGCCATCAAGGGACCACTGACCACTCCAGTGGG
>DUGQ01000174.1:0-14902 GCA_013331315.1 Thermoplasmata archaeon | reverse complement strand
GAGGCTCCAAGGAAGCGCTGGCTGTCATGCGGTATCTGGAGTCCGAACTTGGGATATCCATTCCCAAGGACTCAGGGCTCGGGCTCAAACCCATATCCGAGACCGCGACGAAGCGCATCGCACGGGCCGCGCTCAGGTACGCCGTCAGGAAGAACCGGCCAGTGGTCACATTCGTCCACAAAGGCAACATAATGAAGCACACGGAGGGGGCGTTCAGGGAGTGGGCGTACGAGCTGGCCCGAGAGGAGTTCGGGGACATGGTCGTCATCGAGGACGATGTCGCCCGGGGCGTCCCCGTGCCGAGTGACAGGGTCCTGGTCAATGACAGGATCGCCGACAACATGTTCCAGCAGGTGCTCACCCGACCGGAGGAGTACTCCGTTCTCGTCGCTCCTAACCTCAACGGGGATTACCTCGCAGACGCCTGCGCGGCGCAGGTCGGTGGTCTGGGCATGGCTCCGGGAGCCAACATAGGCGATCGAGTGGCGGTATTCGAGCCAGTTCATGGGACGGCTCCGAAGTACGCGGGCAAGGATGTGGCGAACCCCACGGCCCTGATGCTCTCGGGCGCAATGATGTTGGAGCATCTCGGGTTCAATAGCGCCTCCAGGATGATCGAGCACGCGATCGAGGTCACTATGTCGGAGGGTGTGATGACCGGGGACCTCGCGAGGCGGCTAGGTCTCAACCATCATGTGAGCACGAGCGGGTTCGCCGACGCGGTCATCGGTAACCTGGTCTGAGGTCCGTCAGGTCGGAGTCCTCGACTTCGTTCATGAGCCTCGTCCTGAGGTCCTTCCTCTGCTTGTCGTCGATGTCCTTCTCGGTGAGGAAGCTGAATATCGTCGCCAGCACCGTCGTGCCGAGTATCACTACCAGGGTCGTGTTAAGGAAGAGGACACCAAGGTCCTCGCTATGTCCGCTCCAGACCTCCAGCCCCGCCAGCTGCACCGCGGGCAACGTGGCCAGTACTGCCGCCGCGAGCCCTCTGGGCATCATCGCGAAGACGGCCTTCTCCTCCGAGCTGGTGAACTCTCCCCACTTGCATGCGAGCCTCGTGGTGAACTTCCTCGCGACTACCGTGAGGCTGATTATGAACAGGCCCACCACGAGATGTTCCGCCGTGAAGGTCCCGAACCCGAACGACAGGCCCAGGTACACGAAGAAGAAGGTCCTCACGAAGAAGGTTATCTCCGTGTGGAAGTAGTGGATGTGCTCGTCGGAGAGCGCGTTGAGCGACAACGAGGTCAGGCGCTTCTTCACGAACCTGCGGTTTCCCATCGCGAGTCCGAAGGCCAGGGCCGCCACCGCTCCAGAGCTGCTCACCGGCGCGTACTCGACGAGGCCCGCCACGATGAAGAGCGCGGCGATCGTGATCATGTAGGACAGCGGCTGGCTCCGCAGTCTCTCGAGGACGAACAACCACGCCACTCCAGCCGCGAAACCCACGATTCCGCCAACAAGGAACTTGACGGACAGCTCCCGGATTACGGCCCATATGCTGAATTCGTCGAGCTTGATGACCGATATCAGGCTGAGTGTCGCCACTATGACGAGGACGTCCGTTATGACGCTCTCCATGATGAGCATGGTCCTCGTCCTCTCGTGTATCCGCATCTTGCGGGCTATCGGGATGACGACTGCCCCAGTGGTTCCCCCGACTATGGATCCGAGGGTCAGGGAGACCAGGAAGTCGATGCCCATTATGTAATGGAGAGAAGCGCCGACCGCGAGAGCTAGCAGGATGAAGTTCATCACTGCGAGGAAGACCGAGAACTTCATCGACTGCCAGACGCTACGGATATCGAGCGACAGTCCCCCGTCGAACAGGATTATTACGAGCGCCGCCGACAGGAACAGGTCCTTGAACGCGTTTATGCTGTCGAGGACCTCCGTGCTGACCAGGCCGAACCTCGAGCCGAGGATCTCGGGGCCGATGATCATTCCGAGCAATACGAGTATCAGCACGTCGGGTATCCTGAACCTGTTGAAGATGGAGTTGCCGATGAATCCTATGAATATGATCGAGCCTATCGCCAGGAATGCGGTAATCGTGCCTGGTTCCATGTGCTGATGCACCCCATCCTCAGAGCCCTTCGGGCATCAGCGCCAGCAGCCTCTGACGCCGCCACTCATTATTGGCCTGGATAGTATTTCATGATATTGTATGCCGTCCCAGCTCCATTCGCGCGCAACTAATTGTTTATAGGGCTCTACGGATTTCCCTATGTGATGTCCACGGTCGACGATTCTGGCACACTGGAGGACGCGCCTTCGCAGGCCGATTTCGACGTCATCATAATCGGAGCCGGCCCCGCAGGCCTCTCCGCGGGGATATACGCTAGGCGGGCTGGTCTCTCCTGTGTGATCCTCGAGAAGGGCATCCCTGGAGGTCAGGTGCTGACGAGTCCCAAGATCGAGAACTACCCCGGATTCCCGGAGATCGAGGGAATGAAGCTGATGGAGGTGATGGCGGAGCACGCCAGGAGGTACGTCGAGGTCCGGGAGGGTGAGGAGGTCACTCGCCTCGTGAGTTCTGGCGACAAGTTCGAGTTCACAACCCACAGTGGCAGGTACTCCTCGAGGGCCGTCATCCTGGCGACGGGCTCGTTCCATCGTAAGTTGAGGGTGATAGGAGAGGACGCCCTCTCGGGAAAGGGTGTGAGTTACTGCGCCACGTGCGACGGGTTCTTCTTCCGGGGCAAGGAGATCGCTGTGGTTGGCGGCGGCGACACGGCTGTGGAGGAAGCCATGTTCCTCACCAAGTTCGCCACCAAGNNGACGGGTTCTTCTTCCGGGGCAAGAAGGTCATAGTGGTAGGCGGTGGGAACACCGCTCTCACCGACGCGCTCTATCTGAGATCGATCGGCTGTGAAGTCTCCATCGTGCACAGAAGGGACAGCCTCCGGGCGGACTTGCATCTTCAGGAGAGCATCGCCGAGAAAGGCATCGAAGTACTGTGGAACACGGTGGTCGACGAGATCGAGGGCGCTGACGAGGTCACTGGGGCAAGGCTCACCAACACACAGACCGGGTCGTCGGAGACCATCCCGCTGTCGGGCGTGTTCGTCGCCGTCGGGGAGGTCCCAAGCAGCCAGCTGGCGGCTGAGTTGGGTGTCAAGATGGACCCGGGCGGGTTCGTCTTGGTCGACGCGGGCTTCAGAACCAACGTCCCGCTCGTCTATGCGGCCGGCGACGTGTCAGGGGGGATAAGACAGATAGTCGCCGCCGTCCACGGTGGTGCCGCCGCGGCTCTGTCGTGCTTCGAGGACCTCGCGAAACCTTACTTCTCCCGGACGAAATGATCAACCAGGAATTCTACGGTCCAGGAACCGAACGGATCTCTCGTAGAGGTCCTTCAAGTTCTTTCTCTTGCGCGGCCAGTGCCCTTCGTCAGTGTATTCGTGATACTCGTGCTCCTTGCCCATTCTTCTCAGCTTCTCGACCAACGCCCTTGACTCCGTGGGCGGGCATCTAACATCCCTCGAGGAGGCCGTCAGCAAGAGAGGCGCTCGCAGGTTCTCAAGGAAGTGAATGGGAGAATGGTTCCTGTATCGGTCCCGGTTCTTTACAGGGTCTCCCATCTTCTTCAGATCGTAGGCCTTCAGGAAGCCCCTCTCGTGCGCGAACTCGGTCTCCCAGTCGAAGAACCCGACGACCGAAACCCCCGCAGCCCACATGTCCGGGGCCTTTGTCAAGGCGAGCATGCAGAGGAACCCGCCGTAGCTGGCGCCCCAGAATCCGAGCTTGTCCTCGTCAGTGATGCCAGACCGGACAAGATAAGTTCCCGCGTGCAGCGTGTCCTTCAGGTCCCCACCGCCAAGGTCACCGTCGTGAAGGTGGAGGAACTCTCGGCCGTAGCCTGTCGACCCCCTGTAGTTCGGCAGTATCACGGAGAATCCCTTAATCACGAACATCTGCACGATCTGGTCCCAGAGGTTCACCGATTGCATCTCCGGCCCGCCATGAGGTATGACAACGCCCCTTCCCGTCGGCCCTCCTCTCGACACGAACAGCATGGCGGAGATCAACCGGCCGTCGAACGACCTGTACCTCACCAGCCTGGGGCGCGCGAATGCCCTTGACGGGAGCGGCTCCTTCATGAACCTGGTGATCTTCCTGGCCGACCCTCTCGTGGTCCTGAACAACTCCTCCGGTCTCATCGACGAGCTGTTCGCGAACACCATTCCTGAGCCGTCGGGGAGCCAGTGCGGTATCCTAGTGACACCATCTTCAGGGGAAACCCGTCTCGCGCGCCGCCCTCCCCTCACCTTGAGCACCACGTCCGGGTCATTCACCTCCTGATAAGCGAGCATCGTCTCGTCCGGGGACCACCGCGGAGCGTACTTGTCGTTAGGGGACCGGACCAGCCATCTGCTCTTCTTCGACCGGAGGTCTAGCTCGCCGATGTCGAACGAGTCGTTCTCATTGGATGTGAACATGAGCCGCCTGCCGTCGCGGGACCATTGAAGCGCCCTGCCTCCGTGGTCTCCAGTGATCCCATACTCGACATTCCTCTTTGCCAGGACCTTCCTCGACTTCCCGCTGGCCAGGTCGACAACGGATATGTAGTCGTCGTCGGAAATTCCAGTGCCGTAGGCGATTCTCGCGCCGTCTGGGGACCATTCGAAGTCCCTGACCGGCAACTCCTCGTTCGTCAGCCTCTTCAGCGAGCCCCCGGTCGTCTTGACGACGTACAGGTTCTCCATGTCCCGCTTGCGGTTCGATGTGAATGCTATCAGCGCCCCGTCGGGAGAGAACGTCGGGTGGGAGTTGTCCGCGACGCCGTCGGTCAGCCTCTTCGGCGAGGCGGAGCCGTCCGATCGGATGATGAACACGTCGTAATCCTCATTCCCCTCGAAGTCCGCGTTGTAGGCGATCCGCTCTCCGTCGTCAGAATAGAGCGGCGACAGAAGCGATTGGTCGCTAGTCAGGAACTTGGCTAAGGCGCCTGCGCGGAGGTCTATGGTGGCAAGCTCCCAGTTGCGGCCCCTGTTGACCGAAGCAATCGCCTTCCTGCCATCGGGGTGGACGCTGAGGTCTTGGATCTCGATTGCCTTGAACAGAGAGGATACGCTCATCCTCGTTCCTTCTCGACCACTGCCCATATCAGACACCTCTTGGGGTGAGGGGGTCTTCGGATTTCATGGTTTGCAGAGCGCCGTCGTCAGAGACGAAGTTGCATGAAGACGAGGTCCGTGTCGTGGAGCTCCTCGTGGGCGAGAGTTTCCCTTCTCTCGAATCCCATTCTCTCGAACCAGTCGGCAGGGCCGTTCGGGAAGGCGGTGTTCGTCGAACAGACCGCTGAAAGGGTATCATAGCCGGATGCCCCTAGCTCGTCAACGAGTTTCCTAAGCGGGAACGACATGTAATCCTTCTCGGCGTCCGACCTGAACGAACATGTCAGGAACGCGTTGGTATTCCTCTTGTCCGGTATCGGATAGGGTATCCTGGTCGACGGCAGGTACTCGGCCCCTCCCACGCACGTGCCGTCTTCGAAGTGAAGGTATCCTAGATGATCGGCCCCGGTCTCCCCGAGGATGGTCTGAGTCCACTCCGCCTTCCCCCTGCACAACCCGACGTCGTCGGACATTAAGCACGGGGCGCAGGTGGAGAGTACTGACTCAGGGGTGATCGGGGCGAGTTCTCCCTCCACCACTGGCTCGTCCGCCAAGGCGCCTCGCTCTCTAGGCGGAAGCTCCTCGTCGTAGAGCATCGCCAAGACCTCCTCCCTTGAGAAAGGGCCCAACCAGCGCAGGCTGTCGTTCACGATGAGAGTCGTGGGCGAGAAGATCCTGTATTCCTCGCACTTCCCGGGATCTCCCGTCACGTCGTCGATGTGCAGGGGGACGGATTCCTTCCAGGCCAGGGTCTTGATCCTCGCCAACAGGTATGTGTTGTGCGGGCACTGATACCCGAAATACAGGAACCTCAGGCTGCTCGGCATGACTATCACCCCGATGATGATTGCCGACACGCATAACGGTTTTCCCTCAGGCAACCCCGTTCCGCCCGTCTTGCGGGACAACGTTTAACTTTCATAGGCGTAATCAATCGGCCGGAGGAGGTGAGCTATCTGGTTAAGGGAAAACTCGGCAAGACGTACCACTGTGACATCTGCGGGCAGGAAGTCAGTGTCACGAAGGAAGGTGTCGGCGTCCTCGTCTGCTGCAACAAA
The DNA here is from genome assembly GCA_013331315.1 of Thermoplasmata archaeon. Classification (GTDB taxonomy): domain Archaea; phylum Thermoplasmatota; class Thermoplasmata; order UBA10834; family UBA10834; genus UBA10834; species UBA10834 sp10834u. The sequence continues at coordinate 8,724 of DUGQ01000174.1, read as the reverse complement.
CCGATGAGGGAGCTGTGAGGCTCCTTTTGATTCGAGTGGTGGGCCCGATCGGATTTGAACCGATGACCAATTGGTCACCCAGGGGCCTGAAGGCCCCATATGAGCCAATCGCTCCGCCGGACTAAGCTACGGGCCCGTACCGTCCTCTAAACATTCTCATCCTAATTAGCGTTTCCGTGCCTTGGTCAGCGGGCATCTCGGGATGCGGTGGCTGGCCACGGTCATCAGTAACGGTAGTTCCTGGTCTTGCCCTTCTCCAGCTCGACGCCTAGGCTGAGAGATATCCTGTTGGAGAAGTTGAAGTACGCCGCGACGAGGGTCGCGCGAAGTATCTCCTCGTCGCTCAAACCGGCCTCGCGCATGTCCACGACGTCGTCCGCCGTGATGTCCTTCGGGTCCAGTGTGACCTTCGCAGCGTATGCCAGGAGGGCCTTGTTCCTGGGGGTCTCGGCCTTCTGGGAATACTCCTTGATCAGTTTGTACAGGGCGCCGTTGTCATGCTCGACCTTCTCCAGCGCCTCGGAGTGGTGGACCGCGCCGTAGGCGCATCTGTTGGCGGCGGACACTATGACCGCGATCATCTCCCTCTCCTCCCGGCTTAGAGGACCCTCTCCGAGGAGTATCTCCTGGTAGAGTTCCATGTTCTTCTCGAGAACGGTGGGGTCCAATCCCTGAGCCAAGAAGATGTTGGCTACGTGGTCGCGCTCCTTCAGGATTCTGTCGTATACCTCTTTGGTTCTTCCCGACGCCTCTTCGTGGCTGACCGTCTTGATCCAGGTCATCTTCCTACACCAGCATTCTAGTGGTCCTGCGGGACACTAATCACGGTCCCCCTTAAAGTCTTTCCGAGTGGAGCGCCGGGGTTGCCCTTTCATTAGCCATTCGCGCATTACGTGGAGGATGACCGAGAAGACCCGCGCGCTCGTGGTTCTCGCGCTCCTGTCCCCACTTATCGGGGAGATGCTCTCAGGGTCGTCTCCTCCTCTCGAGTTCTTCAATCCGTTCCTCTTCGCCTTGCTCCTCGGGATGTACGGAGCAGGAGCGCTTCTGATACGGGAGCTCGTCATCAGATGGAGGAAAGGATGGGCGGCCACGATAGCCTTGGGAGCGGCGTACGGGATCATAGAGGAGGGGATCGCGGTCAAGAGCTTCTTCGACCCTGGATGGCAGGATCTGGGAGCGCTGGCCGAGTACGGACGGTACCTCGGTGTAAACTGGGTGTGGGCCGTGTGGCTGACGATATACCACTCCGCGATCAGTATCTGCCTCCCGATCCTGCTCGTCGCCCTGATCTTCCCGAGGCTCGAGAGCGAACCGTTGCTCGGGCGGCGCGGCCTGAGAGTCGTCGCGCTCCTGTTCACAGCGGACATAGCCTTCTGCGCCGTCCTCTTCACCTACGCGCAGGATTTCTTCCCGGGAGCCGGCGAGTACCTTCTCGCATTCCTGGCAACAGCGGTTCTTGTCGTAGTTGCGGTCAAAGTGCCCGACGAAGTTCTCTCGCCATCCGGAGGAACACCTTCCTGGAGACCGTGGAGGTTCGCTCTGCTGGGGTTCGCATTCGTGCTCGGTTCATTCGTGGTCGCCGGTGCGGCTCCGGAAGGCGTCCATCCCGCGATCATGATTGGAATACTGCTTCTGCTCAGCGCTGCGGCCCTGCTCGCACTTGCGCGCAGAATCGGGTCCGCGAGGAACAGGCCGCACAAGGCCTACTTCGCGGTCGGTCTCATGTCTGTGTTCATCGTCCTCTCACCCGTCCACGAGGTGAACGGGATGATGGGCATGTCGGTCGTCGGCATCGTGTTCGCCGCGTTCTCCTACTGGCTCGTGAGGCGCGTAGGACGCGAACCCGAGGTAGAATAGGAATGAGTGGCGCCGTCGAACGGGTTCGAACCGTTGACCTTCCGCTTAACAGGCGGACGCTCCACCGACTGAGCTACGACGGCACATGGGTGCGAGCCGCAGTTAACCCTACGTGCATAATAAGCCTTTTGCAGGCTCCCGAGCGGCCTGGCACGGGCGTATGGGGCGGGAATCTACTCGATAGATTCCCGCAGCTCATTGACCGTGCCGCTCATGTTGTCCAACGTGTCCTTGAGATGGTCCAGGAAGTCCTGTATCTTCTCGGTCGTCACGGCCCCGTCGGGCGACGGCTCGATGAGGTTCTCCTGTTCAAGGATCCTCAGAGAGTACCTCACCTTGTGCTGCGGGTACTGGAGCATCTCGGAAAGCCTGATGATGCCGATGGGCTCGTTGTCCATTATCGCCTTCAACATCTGCACATGTCTCTGTAGCAGCTCTATCTCGGCCTCGATCTTGCTCGTGAGAACCGATCTTCCTGCCTTCGCAGCCATCGTGTACTACCCCTTAGTCAGTTGGTCGGGACCCTGTGGTCGTGCTACATGATAGCACATGGACGTATTTAATCCGGGAGTCGGAACCAGCGCGATGGTAGTACGCCACCCAGCCAAGATTGAAATAACCTTCTTCGGATAGTGTTCGACATTATGGGCGTCATCGAGACGAAAGGTGTGACTAAGGATTTTGGCCCGGTCCGAGCCCTCGACAGCGTCTCCATCGACGTTAGCGAGGGAGATATCTTCGGATTCTTCGGGCCCAACGGCGCGGGCAAGACCACTCTTCTTAGGATATTGACAGGACAGCTGGAGGCCACCTCGGGGACGGTCTCCGTCCTGGGAGTCGACGCCCTCGGAGAGCCGATGAAGGTCAAGGAGCTGGTGGGCATCGTCCCTGAGGTCGAGAGCCCTCCTACGTACCTCACCGGGTATGAGTACCTCTACTTCGTGGGCAGGGTTCGCGGGCTAGATAAGCTCGATGACAGGATAGAGAAGTGGTTGACTTTCTTCGACCTCGAAAGCAAGAAGGGGGTCATATGCAAGGACCTGTCGAAGGGTATGCGACAGAAACTGATGATCGCCTCCGCGTTCATTCACGACCCCAAGCTCGTGTTCCTGGACGAGCCGTTCATAAACCTGGACCCTATCTATCAGAAGCTGCTCAGGGAGTTCCTACAGGAGTTCGTCTCCAAGGGCGGGACGATATTCATGTGCTCTCATATACTCGAGATATCGGAGAAGCTCTGCAACAGGATCGCGATCGTGAACGCCGGGAAGGTCGTCGCCCAGGGCACGAAGGACGACCTCGTCGGCCGCGGTGACAGCCTTGAGAAGTTCTTCCTGAGAACCATAGGAGGGGATAGGGGACGCGAACGCTCCTGAGCCTGATGCTCCGAGAGGAGTTCAGGAGTCACGCCACGTATTCCGGGACGGAGCGGTTCATCTCGTTCCCATTCTTCGTCTTCTTCATATCGGCCGCGATAGGCCTGACCCTGGACAGGATATCCGAGACGGTCACGCTTGAGGAGCTCGCGACGTTCGCGCACCTCTCGGCCTTCATCTACGGCCTGAGCGTCGGCGCGTTCGGGTTGATGGGGCGGCAGTACCTCGAGAGACGGTACGGCAGGAGCAACTACCTCGTCGCAATGCCCTTCCTCCTCCCGATTTCGTTCAAGCGGACCTTCCTCGGGATATTCGTACGGGATGCGATATTCTACGTCGTGCTCATGCTGCTGCCCGCGACCGCCGGTCTCATGGCGGTCGCGCCCGTGATGGGCTTCTCTTATGTCAGCATCGGCCTGTTCCTGGTCGCGGTTCTAGCGACCTTCATGGTCGGCCTCTCGCTCAGCTTCCTGGCTTCTGTCCTCTTCATTCGCAACATGTTCGCGTTCCTGGCTCTCACGGCCGCGGTCGCGTTCGTGTTCGTCTTCCACCTAGCCACAGGCGTTCCGGCGTTGGACCAGATGTTACCGCCGATAGGGTTCCAGATGAGCGTGCCTCCGTTGGGATCCGACCCTGCGGCTGCGTTGACCGATCTCTGCGTATCAGGCATCCTGGTGGGAGCGATGACCGCGGCCGCCTACGCGCTCGTGAGCGTGCGCATCGAGTCCTCGAGCCAGACGTACGAGAGCGTCCTCCCGGCGTACCATGAGCGACTGCCTCTGCTCACCGGGTTGAATCGGACGTTGGTCTCGAAGGAACTCGTGGACCTGCGCAGAAGCGGCACCGTGGCGAAGATGTTCTTCTCCCTGGTCCTGCCGTTGCTCTTCCTCGCGTTCGCGGCGTGGTTCGTGAACCACGGGCTCGCCATCCCGGTCGGGTTCAACACGGTGTTCTACGCCGCCATGGTTGGCTTCATCGGGATCCTGATGTACAACTGGCTCAACAACATCGACCTGTCGGAGTACTACTCGTTGATACCGGTGACGGTCCCTCAGCTCATTCGGGTCCGGATCGTGGTATTCCTCGTGTTGACCCTCGGGATATCCGCATTCTTCGTGGTCGGCATATCCGTGATCAATGGGGACACCGACCTGCTCTGGCTGGCCCTGATAGTCATGTTCGTGACTTCGTTGTACATGGCCGCGCTGACGGCATACCTGACCGGTTTGAAGACTAACACGTTCCTGTTCGACACGAGCATCCTGGCGAAGTTCAGCGTCATGTCCTTCCTCCCCGATGTCTGCCTCACGATACTCTCCTTCAGCCTTCTATCGGACTGGGTCGCCGCCTTCGCCGGCATCATGATAGTGCTCTTCTCTATGTTGTTCACCACGTGGATACTGTATCGCGGGATCGAGACGAAGTGGGCTAGCGCGTCCTTCGCGGCCGGGTGAGTTCGTCGATGGGGGATTGTTCATGAACGGTGGAGTGGGTGCCCATGGATAGGGAGGCGCTCGTTAGGCGTCTGGTCCATTGCCTCATAGCAGTAACCCCGGTGTATTATCTCCTCCCGGAGGAACTCCCGCTCGCGCCGTTCAGGAGGTGGCACCTCCTGATCGCCTTCTTCCTGGTGATTGCCGCGGTCGAGTCCATCAGACTCTGGAGGAAGGCGACCTTCTTCGGTTTGCGCCCTCATGAGAAGCATTCCATCGCCTCTTTCGCGTGGGCGGCCGCCGGCATCACCATCGCCCTGTGGCTCATGCCTTGGGAGATAGCCACGCCCGTCCTGATCGGAATGGGCCTTGTGGACCCGCTCGCAGGCGAGCTTAGGCGCACGGGAAGGCCGCGATGCGTGGCGATATGCCTCCCGATGTCCGTGTATGCGACGATATGTGCCGTCACGTTGTGGGCTCTGACTGATGTCACGATGCCCTTGATCTTGGCCCTGTCAGCCGTTGGAGCCTCCCTGGCCGTCCCGGCCGAGAGGTGGCGGTCACATTACGTGGATGATGATTTCCTCATGATAGTCGTCCCCGGCGCCATCATGAGCCTGCTCTGGCTGGCCGTTTAGAATCAGGGCCAGTCAGCCGGGTCGGATTTCACTCCTCGAGGATGTCGAGCTTGCCGAACTTGCCGGTGCTCACTTGTAGTTGGTTCTTGTAGGACGAGACCCAGCCGTTCGTGATCTTGATCCTGGCGTCGACCTGGACCCTGTCAATGTCGTCGTTCCAGAGGGTGAGGTTCACGTTGTCCCCTTCCTCGTCCTTCCCGACGGCGTCGCAGACTCGCCCCGAAGCCCCGGACCACTTGGACTGGAATTCCCTTGGCTCTCCCTTCTCCACAACTGTGAGGACGATCTCGTCCACCTTGGACCGATCCTTGAGATCCTTAGCCATCATGTTGTTCGCCTGCGAGCGCCCCAAGGCACTCATCCCACTAAAATACCTTTGCCCCCCTCGGAGCCGCCGTCGCGGTGTCGAAGTGCGAAGCATAACTGTGTTTTTCGTACCGAGCCAGGAGGATATCTGGCTGTGATGACAAACCAATTAGTCTTATATTCTCACACTCAGATAGGGGCCGTCCATGACTAGGATTAAGGTCATAACCGAACCGGCAGAGCTTGTTCCCATGTTCCGGGCGGTTGATACGAAGGTTAAGAGGGAAGTCCTTAAACTGGTCACCCTCGAATGGCACACGATGCGTGACATCGAGAAACAGTTCGGGCCCGAGGGAAGGGAGGCGCTCACGTTCTTCGAGAAGATGAAGCTGGTCGAGACCAGGTGGCAGACGTCCTCGGAGCTTCAGCAGCCCGAGAAAGCCTACCACACCTACTACACGTCCTTTCACATAAACGCATCCTGGCCGGTGTACGAAATCAGCGATGTGCTCGCGGCCGCGGTGATGCCTGAGAAGGAGTTCCTGAAGATCGAGAAGCAGATATTCGAGTTGGTGGGCACGTCCGGCAAGTTCGCGGGCGATGTCGCCGAGGTGCTAGGTGTGACCTTCACGATGCTCAAGAGCCTCGTGAAGCGGAGCACGAAGCTCGACTATCGCGGTCACAGGATAGAGCGCATCAAGGAATGACCGGAAGGTTCGTTCATGATAGTGGTACTGAGGCTCGGCCATCGTCCGTCAAGGGACAAGCGGGTGACTACCCACGTGGCCCTCGCCGCACGCGCTCTCGGGGCGGATCAGGTGTGGGTATCGACGAAGGACGCTGAGCTGGAGAATACGGTTGGATCAGTAGTCTCCAGGTTCGGCGGCGACTTCTCCATACGGACAGGGGTCAGGTGGCGGGAGGTCGTGAAGTCCTGGAGTGGGAAGTCCGTCCACCTGACGATGTACGGCCAGCGGATCGACGAGGTCATGCCATTGTTGAGCAAGACAGACGACCTGCTCGTGATCGTTGGCGCTGAGAAGGTGCCGAGAGAAGTATACGACCTCGTCGATTTCAACGTGTCCGTGGGCAACCAGCCTCACTCGGAGATCGCAGCCCTCGCCGTGTTCCTCGATCGTCTCACAGAAGGGGGGAGCCTGTATCGCGACACAGGCGGCCGGATGAGGGTCGTTCCCAACCCAAGGGGGAAGACTGTAGTTGGATCAGGAGACGCAAAGGGACGGTGACCTCCCGGGCCGGGACGAGTGCATCGCCATGCTCAGGCACGCTGGCTGTAGCGAAGCCGTGGTCGCTCATTGCATAGCCGTGTCGGAGGTGGCGACGAGGATGGCGAAACGCCTGGGCGCTACGGTCAGCCTCGTGCAGACAGGCGCCCTCCTCCATGACATCGGCCGGTCTAGGTCCCACGCGATCGACCACGCTGTGGTGGGCGCGGAGGTGGCTGCCGAACTCGGCCTGCCGGAGGCCGTGGTGCTGATCATCGAGAGACATATCGGAGCGGGGATTGCAAAAGACCAGGCGGCTCGGCTCGGCCTGCCGGTCAGGGATTACGTCCCCGAGACGCTCGAGGAGAAGATCGTCGCCCATGCCGACAACCTGATAGCTGGCGGGAAACGGGTGACCCTTCAGGAGACCGTGGCGGATCTCACGAGGAGGGGTCTGACCGAGGTCGCCGCGGGCGTCATGAGGCTGCACGCGGAATTGTCCACCATGGCAGGGGTCGACGTCGACAGAATCGTATGATACGGTTAGTCACCGTACCGAGAGAAGTCCCCTCTGCGATGTGCGTCTCGTAGTTCCGCGTACTCCTTGGCGTTCCTCTCGGCGACGGCGCGGAGCGCGGGGTCCCCCCGCTTCACGACCTTCGCTGGGACTCCGAGTACGAGGCTTCCCTCGGGTATCTTCATCCCGGAGGTCACCAGCGCGTTGGCTCCGATGATAGAGCCGCTGCCCACCTCCGCCTCGTCAAGTATCGAGGAGTTCATGCCGACGATGACGGAGTCACCTATCCTCGCGGCGTGGACTATCGCCCCGTGGCCCACGGTGACGTTCTTCCCGATGACCGTGGGCTTGCCAGGGTTGCCGTGCAGTTGGCAGTGCTCCTGGATGTTGGACCCTTCGCCTATCCTGATTTGTGAGAGGTCCGCTCTGATGACTGCGTACGGCCAGACGCTGCACCCCTGCTCTATCACGACGTCGCCGACGATTATCGCCTCTGGCGCGATGTAGCAGCTGGGGTCGACTATAGGACGGGTCACGACCCGCGTGAGTGTCAGGCTCGCTTAAAACCTTTACTCGTCAGAATCCTCTTCGACCTTGGGGGACTTCTTCGGCTTGCCCTTCTTCAGGGCGACCCTCTTCGGGAAGTACTTCAGGATTATGACGTCGCCTATCGCGCCAATCCACCGGTACGGAACGTTCACAGCCTTCGATCCCTCGACGAGCATCGGGTTCGTGTTGTTTATGAACAGTCCCTGCACCTTGTTGTCGTCCACTTCCACGACTAGGTTCGATACGCTGCCCAAGTATATCGCTTGGTTAGTGTAAACCTGCAGACCTATCAGTTCAGAAGCTTCCTCGAGCATCCTGCATCCCTACCGACCGTATCGTCCTCGAATCTTTAAATAGTTTCTCTTTGCCAGTGTTTCCCTCGTGCATACGCGCGGATGCGTGGCGGGAACCGTTCTGTTACGCCGTTACGGTTAAGTATCACGGCCCCCTTCGTTATTGCAGAGATGGCGCACAAGCGCGCAATAACGGTGATGAACGATGTCATCTGATATAGAGGAAGTCCGGCAGAAGAAGCTCGAGGACATGAAGGCTAGGATGGGACGGGCACCTGAGGACTCGCCGAGCTCGCCGGTTGTCGTTACGGATATGGATTTCGAGGAATTCATTGCACAGCATGAGACGGTCGTGGTCGACTGCTGGGCCCCTTGGTGCGGCCCCTGCAAGCAGTTCGCGCCGGTCTTCGAAGCCGCTGCCGAGAAGCATGAAGGCGTCGTCTTCGCCAAGGTCAACACCGAGGAGGAGCAGGGCCTGGCCGCGCACTTCCAGATCCGCTCCATCCCCACCCTGATGATCTTCCGC
>DUGQ01000216.1:6245-7186 GCA_013331315.1 Thermoplasmata archaeon | reverse complement strand
TCTCCAGGAGGTCCCTATCGATGAGCGTCTTTATACCACTCATGGTATGATTATATCATTCTTGGTATAAATGGGCTTCGTATAAGACTGGCCAGTAGGGCAGGAATCCCCAAACATAAGTTGCCTTCTTGTTGGTTACGGGGCGCCCCATCGCCTTCAGTTCGCCTAGAGTGCTCTTGGTAATGATCTCTACGGTCTGATGGAAACAATTATTCGAGGTCAATGAAATCGGGTGGCCAGCGTGTGAGAGACGATGCGGAACGCCGATGTAGCCAAGATATTCTACGAGATAGCCGACATCCTGGAGGTTCAGGGGGTGGCCTTCAAACCCCAGGCCTACAGACGGGCCGCATCGGCCATCGAGCAGCTCGAGGTCGAAATCGAGCAGGCGGTGACCGAGGGCCGGCACAGGGACATTCCCGGGGTGGGGGAGGCGATCGCCAAGAAGATCGAGGAGCTGGTCAGGACCGGGAGACTGGCATATCTAGACAAGCTCAGGGATGAGNNCGGCCCCAAGACGGCGATGCAGCTCCACAAGGAACTAGGGATATCCTCCGTGCAGGAGCTCAAGGAGGCCGCCACCGCGCACCGTCTCAGGAGCCTCAAGGGGTTCGGGGAGAAGACCGAGGAGAGGATACTGGAGGGGATCAGGGTCCTCGAGTCCAGAGGTTCCAGGATGCTCCTGGGGGACGCCCTCCCAATCGCGGAGGCGTATGTCGAGCACCTAAGAACCAGGTTGTCGACGGACACCGTCAGCGCCTGCGGGAGTCTGAGAAGGGGCAAGGAGACGGTCGGGGACATCGACATACTCGTTGGTTCTGACTCCCCTGGAGCGGTGACGAAGGAGTTCCTCGGATACCCTCCCGTCGAGAAGACCCTACTCAGCGGGACCACGAAATCGAGCGTTCAGATCAAGGGCGGCCTGCAGGTGGACCTGCGGG
>DUGQ01000216.1:0-6045 GCA_013331315.1 Thermoplasmata archaeon | reverse complement strand
CTGGACGAGATACGCCGCGTGCAGAAGGACTGCGAAGGCTCGATCAGGATTCTCGCGGGGGCGGAGGTGGACATCAAGGCCGATGGCTCTCTGGACCTGCCCTCGTCGATCCTTGAGAATCTGGACGTGGTCGTCGCGTCCGTACACTCACGGATGAAGATGGGCGCGGACGAGATGACGGAGAGGATCGTCAAGGCCATCAACACCGGATGGGTCGATGTCCTGGGCCATCCGACGTGCAGGATCATCGGGCGCAGAGACCCCGTAAGGCTGGACCTGTCGAAGATCCTCGACGCGGCCCGGGAGGCGAAGGTCGCCATGGAGATCAACTCGTTCCCCGATAGGCTGGACCTAAGGGACGCACACTGCAGGATGGCCAAGGAGAGCGGCGTCCCGTTGGCGATTGGCACGGACGCGCACTCCATCCGACATCTTGATTACCTTCGACTCGGTATCATCACGGCGAGGCGTGGTTGGCTCGGCAAGGAGAACGTGTTGAACACGAAGGGCTTGGACGAGCTGATACGATGGATTGACGGTAGAAGACCATGACAGGTGACAGGGAGCGGGCTCATGAGCGGATGACGGAACTCGTCCAGGAGATCGCGCGACACGACCACAGGTACTACGTCGAGGACGACCCCGTGATATCCGACTACGAGTACGACATGCTCGTCAAGGAGCTTGAGGAGCTGGAGTCACGTTATCCTGACCTCGCGCTACCGGAGTCGCCTACCCGGAGAGTCTCCGGCGCGCCGCTCGAGGAATTCCCGGAGGTGGAGCACCGGGCCTCGATGCTGAGCCTGGACAACTGCTACTCGCCCGACGAGCTGCGGGAGTTCGACCGTCGCGTGAGGAAGTGGCTCAACGACGAGGACGTGTCTTACGTTGTGGAGCTGAAGGTCGACGGCCTGGGCATCGCTCTGCTGTACGAGGAGGGCGTGTTCGTGCGTGGGGCGACCAGGGGGGACGGGAGGACGGGGGAGGATGTCACCTCGAACGTCCGGACCATCCGGAGCGTGCCCCTCAGGCTGGGCACCGCGTCCCGCCTGATGACTGTCGAGGTCCGGGGCGAGGTGTATCTTCCAGTCGAGGGCTTCAAACGCCTGAACAAGGAGCGGACCGAATCCGGCCAGCCACCTTTCGCGAACCCGAGGAACGCCGCCGCGGGCTCGATCAGGCAGCTCGACCCGAAGGTGGCCGCGTCACGGCCGTTGGACGCGTTGTTCTACACATTGAGCTACAGCGAAGACGCTCTGCCTGAGACCCACCTCGAGTGCCTGGAGACGCTCAGGAAGGCAGGCCTCAAGACCAGCCCTCATGCCCGACGGTTCGACGACATCGACGCCGTCCTCGAACACATCGCCTCGTGGGAATCCAAGCGGGAGACCGTGGGGTTCGAGGTGGACGGCATGGTGGTGAAGGTCGATTCCCTGGAGCAGCAGCGAAGGCTCGGCAACACCGCGAAGAACCCCCGCTGGGCGATCGCCTACAAGTTCCCGCCAAAGCAGATGACCACGAAGCTGCTGGATATCCGCGTACAGGTGGGCAGGACTGGCGCGCTCACGCCAGTCGCCGTGCTCGAGCCCGTGGAGATAGGCGGGGTCACCGTTTCGAGGTCAACGCTACACAACGAGGGGGAGGTGCAGAGGAAGGGGCTGCTCATCGGCGACCTCGTCCTTGTGGAGCGGGCAGGAGACGTGATACCGCAGGTGGTGAAGCCGATCGTAGACAGGCGCTCAGGCGACGAGGTCCCGTTCGCGATGCCCTCAGCCTGTCCCGCGTGCGGCTCTGAGACCGTGCGAGAGGAGGACGAGGCCGTGAGGCGTTGTGTCAACGCGTCCTGCCCGGCCCAGGTCAAGGAACGCTTGCTGCATTTCTGCTCAAGGGACGCGATGGACATCGAGGGTGTCGGCCCGTCTCTCATCGAGCAACTGGTCGACAGCGGCCTGGTCAACGACGTCGCGGACCTCTACGACCTTGCCCCCGAGGGACTGATGGGGTTGGAGGGCGTGGCAGAGAAGTCCTCGAGGAAGGTCGTCGAGGCCGTCTCGCGGAGCCGTGAACGGGGCTTCGAGAACCTGCTCTTCGCGCTGGGCATGAGGCACGTCGGCGCCACGATCGCCCGGGACATCGCCCGCGCGCTTGGCAGCATGGACGCGGTCATGTCCGCGGATGCGGATGCCCTTTCGAGGATCCAGGGCGTCGGGGTCGTGGTCGCTTCGTCCGTCCGGCAGTTCTTCGACCGGCCGGAGAACAGGGCGCTCGTGGAGCGTCTAAGGGACAAGGGCCTCAGCATGGTATCGTCCGCGCCCACCTCGGGACCGTTGGAGGGGAAGACATTCTTGTTCACCGGGGAGCTGGATTCCATGAGCCGCCAGGAGGCGGGCTCACTGGTCGAATCCCTGGGAGGCATGGTGTCGTCATCCGTCACCAAGGCTGTGGACTTCGTCGTCGCCGGCCGGAACCCGGGTTCGAAGCTGGCCAAGGCGGAGAAGCTCGGGAAGACTATTCTGAACGAGGAGGAGTTCCTCGGCAAGGTGGGGCAGGGGTAGCCGGCTCCGAGGTCTTCCTCGCGTTGTTGCATCCGTTGATAGCCATGAGGCACCATTCAAATACTCTGGAGTGACAGAGATACATACACGGCGACCAGCGAGAGTGAGAGCGAGAGATGCACGGAAGAAACACGGACAGGGACACGAGTCGGCGCGACAAGCCGAGAGCGCGCCTCCAGAGGACCCTCCGGTCACTCCCATCTGATGCTTTTGCCAGCGGATACGGCGGCACCCTCCCTCAGAAGAAGTACTTGGATGCGGCCCCCGACCGCGTCGAGCCGCAGGCGGGGCCGACCACGCCGACGGAAGAGTCCGTCATGCCGGAGATCCAGTACCAGTGCACATCCTGTGACATGATGGTGAATGCGTCCGACTCCTACTGCCCGTTCTGCGGAGCCATATTCGCGGACGCCGCCGCCGAGACGGAGGCGGTGGAGGTCGAGGAGGTGGAGCCGGCGGAGCAAGCGCCGGAAGAGGAGGAGCCGTTCGTCCGTCCCCAGAAGTTCGACAACCTCTCGATGATAAAGCCGCGTGCGAGGTCGCGGAATNNATGCTGTACGCGGAGGCGTTGAGGGGGTTCACGGGGTCCGCGAGGCTCCTTGAGGAGCTCGAGCTGCTCATAACCGATGTCTCGTCCCTAGGAAGCGACACGGCCGGCGCCCGACGCCTGATGAGCAGCGCGTGGGAGGCCTGCAGGGAAGGCGATTGGCCGCTCGTGTCCGCCCTCGCCAAGCAGACAGAGGACCTGATGTCCCCGAACATCCCTGATCTCGTACGGCAGGAGCTCGGGAAGGCGAGGAACCTCATAGTCGAGGCGAAGAGCTGGGGGACGGACACCTCGAGGTACATGTTGACGATGAAGAGCGCGATGAGCGCGCTGCACAGGGGGGACCTCGACGAGGCCCTGCGTCTCACGAAGGAACTCATGGACTCCCTCAGGGACGACGCCGCCTCCTGGAAGGAGGGCGGGCGGGCCGGTAGGTCGGGCTTCTGAGGACGTATCCCCGCTGCCGCGAGCAGAGACTACTTATCGCCTGACGATGCATAAGGGGGAGAGATGGCTGAAGACCTGACTACCCTTGACGCGCAGGGGTGTGACGTGCTCAGGAAGGCCCTCAACCAGAGGGTGGTTCTAGTCAACGAGACGCTCGTCCCCAGCAAGCGGAACCGAGTCTGGGTCGTCGAGACGGACGTTCGCCCGGTCGTCCTCAAGCGGTCGTTGAGCAGGAGGGGAGAACACGAGTTCGAGATGCTCTCCGTCGCAAGGGCCAACGGCTTGAGCGTCCCATTCCCGCTCTATCGTGAGGGAGACTACATTGTCCTGGAATACATCTCTGGGGAGAGATGCGACTCCCTGGTCAACCACATGTTCAGCGGCGACGCGTCCAAGAAGCTCGCGAAATGGCTTGCCGGCTTCCATATGTCGCTGACCAGCGAGGGCCATCCTTGCGTCATGAACGACGCGGAGCTGTCAAACTTCGTCATGTCGGATGACAAGGTCTTCGGGCTCGACCTCGAGGATGTCTCTCCGGGAGACCCACTCGACGACCTCGGCTCCCTCGTGTCCTCCATCCTCGGGAGCGAGCCGATCTTCACACCCATCAAGTTCGACCTCTGCATGGCCCTCTTGGAGACCTACGAGGCCGAGACCGGCACTGAGGCGCTCGAGAGCGTCAGACCGCACGTGGCCAAGCATCTTCGGATGCTCACGGTGGCGCGCCCGCTCTTCAGAAAGACCTTCTTGGACGCCGCCAACAGGCTGGAGATGGGCTGGCCCCAGCTTGCCTGATGTTGTTGTTGCCGACGGGATTACTGCTGTCCACCTTCGCCGCCGGACCCGTCCTGCGCGGACGGCTCCGCCTGCTCCCCGGTGGTCCTTCGCGACTTCGCCCTCAACGCCTCGATCCGCTTGGTTATCTCTGAGATGCTGTCGGCCTGCTCGGATACTATCTGCCTGCGCTTCTCGAGGGACTCGCGCATCGACTCGACCTTGGTCTTCTCCTGCGCGACCTTGTCCGATTCCTCCTCGAGGCTGGCCCTCTTCCTGTCCATCTCCTCGACCTTGCTCTCGAACTCCGCCTCGCGCTTCTCGACCTCCATCTGTCTCTTGGCGAGCGATTCCTCCGACTCCGCGAGCTTCCTCTCCTTCTCCTCGATATGCTGCGCCTTGTCCGAGATGGCGGCCCTCTCCTGCTCGAACTTCGCCATCTCCTCGTCGACCCGGGCCTTGACCTTCTCGCTCTCCTCGAGTATCACGCTCTCCTTCTCGGCCAGCTGCTTGTCGCGCTCGTCCAGCTCGACCTGCGCGGCGTTGAGCGCCTCCTCGCGCTTCTGGAGTTCCTCCTTCTGAGAGCGGAGGCTTTCCTCCCTCTCGTTCAGGCTCTTCTCCAGCTCCTGCCTCTCGCCCTCCGAGGCGGTCGCTGAGGCCTTGGCCGCCTCGAGGTCCGCCGCCTGCTTCGCTAGGTCCTCCTCCCTGGCCCGCAGACCAGCCTTCAGCTCCTCCAGCTCGGCCTCCTCGCCCTGGATCTCCGCCTCCTTCTCCTTGAGGGAGCCTCGCATGTCCTGGATGCTCTGGCTCTCCGCCTGTTCCGAGGCCAGACGCTCCTCAAGGGCGGCCTCCTTCTTGGAGATCTCCTTCTCGCGTTTGTCGAACTCCCTCAGGAGGGACTCCACCCTTCCTTCGTCGTCGAGGATATTCTTCTCCCGGTCCCTGAGCTGTGCCTCGAGCTCGTCCAGGGCCTTGGCCTTGGACTGCAGGTCCTCGTTCTCCTTGCCGATGTTGGCGAGGAGCGTCGACAGTTCCGCCTGCTGAGCCTCAGCGTTCGTCTCCATCTGCTGCTTGCGTGAATCCATATCCTTGCGCTCGTCCTCGACGGCCTTCTCCCGGTCCGCGATCTCCGCCTCCCGGGAATGCATCCCATGGACGCGCTCCTCGAGCTCCTTCGATCTTGACTCGAACTCGGCCTTCTGGGTCTCGAGCTCGGCCCTGTCCGCCTGCAGTCTCTCCTCTCCCTGGACGACTTCCTTATCTCTCTCCCCGAGCTGTCTCTCCAGGTCTTTCAGGTCGGCCCTCAGATTCTCCGTCTCCCCGGCGAAGTTCGCCCTCTCGGTCTCGAGGTCCTTCGTCGAAGCGTCGAGGTCCTTCCTCCTCACCTCGAGCTGCTCCTCGAAGCCTCTCAGAGAACTCTCCTTCGCCTCGAGCTCGCCCCTCGTGGCCTTGAGTTCCTCCNNCTTCGCCAGGTTCTCCTCGAGCTCGCCGCGGCCCGCCTCGACCTCCGCGCGCTGCTTGACGAGCTTGCCGAAGCCCTCCTCGTACTCGCGTATCTGGTACGCTATGCTCTCCTGCATGCCCCGGGCAATGTCCCGCTTTGCCCCCATGGCGGTCTCGAAGGCCTTCTGGTTCCTGACGAGCGCCTGCTCCCTCTCGAGGAGCAGCGTTACCCTTTCGTTGATCTGCATGTGCCTGTCGTTGACCTTGGCCTCGAAGTCC
>DUGQ01000126.1:5181-7142 GCA_013331315.1 Thermoplasmata archaeon | reverse complement strand
GGCATGGGGGCGTTCCCCTCCCTGTCCAACATACGAGTGGTCTGGGTCGGGATGGAGGACGGGAAGAGGATGGCTGAACTGGCTGCTCGAATCGAAGAGACCTTCTCGGCGATCGGGTTCGAACGGGACAAGAAGGGTTTCAAACCCCACCTCACGGTCGCCCGGGCGAGGACCGGACGAGGGATCGAGCCTGTCCAGGACCTCATCGCGGCCAACGCCACAACGGACTTCGGGGACTATGTCGTCGACAGGATCACCCTCAAGAAGAGCGTGCTGACGCCACAAGGGCCGCAGTACTCCAACGTCGAAGAGGTGCCATTGGCCGACTAGGGGGAAGGACTCATCACGCCGGGCGTCACTCTCCATCTTGGTCCAGCAGAGAGTCCTCCAACAGCTCGAGGAGGTCGACGACCCGAATCCTGTCGTCATCAGGGGACAGGCAGTCCCTCAGGTTCTGGACGCACCACGGGCAGGAGGTGACGATCGTGTTCGCGCCGACCGATTCCGCCTGGCGCACGCGCTCGCTGGCGATGGCGGTCGACAGTTCCGGATAGCCGCTCTTGACCCCCGAACCAGCGCCGCAGCAGTGGCTGTCCCGGCGCGAACGCTCCATCTCCCTCACCGGCCGCCCGAAGACGGCCTCCAACAACCTCCTGGGCGGGTCGAACACCTCCTTCTCCCTGCCGAGGTCGCAAGGGTCGTGATAGGTCACGCTCATCGAGCCGTCCGCGCGGGCGAACCGGAGGTTGGCCAGACGCTCCTCGAGGAACTCGGATATGTGCTTGATCTCCACGCCGTGCGCACGCTTCAGGTCCTCGTGGGAGTCAAGGGCGGAGTAGCACCCGGGGCAGGAGACCACGACCGTCCTGGCGCCCGCCCTGGCGAACTCCTCGAAGCACGCCTCGNNATCTGACCGTGGAGCCACAGCACACCTCGGCCGATCCCAGGTACGCGGGCCCGGCTCCCGCGGCCCTCAGCAACCTGACCGCGGCCCTGGCGATGTCAGGGAATAGGAACGATGTGGAGCATCCCGCGAAGTAGACGACCTCGCCCGTGTCGGGAAGGCCCAAATCCTTGGCCCATTTCGCGCGTCTCGACCGAGGCATCTGCCACGGGTTGTCGTAGTTTCGGACGCTCTTCACGACCGAATCGTGCTCGGTCGATAATGACTTTGTTTGCTCAAAATTCGCCATTCTCGCATTCAATATGCCCTTTCTTGTGTCAATGCTCGCTGGACAGGCCTCCTCGCACTCCCCGCATGACGTGCATATGCCGAGGCCGCCTTCGACGGCGTCGGACATCGCCCCCACCGACGCGGAGAGGTATATCCCCTGTCCGCCGACATGGCCGGGAACGCCGAACAACGGCCCCACGGTTCCGTAAACGGGGCAGCGGGTGACGCAGGACCCGCAGCCGATGCAGTACATCGGCTCCCTGTCACTGGCCGTGGTCCTCCCGCCGTCCACGAAGACCACCACGACCTCCTTCGGGCCGTGCATTCCCCTGAAGATCTTCTTCTCGATGTCAGCGGTATAGCTGGGGCCAGAGATGACGTTCACGTACGCGCTCGTGACCTTGCCGGTGGAGTAATATGTCTGGAGCTTGACCAGGTTCATCGCGTCGTCCAAGTTCGGCACGACCTTCTCGGGCGTCGTCAGGACTATGTGCTTTCCGGGCAGGCTCGCGCACCTCGCCGCGTTGCCCTCGTTATGGACGATGACGACCGCGCCTTCGCACGCCGCGACGGCGTTCGCCCCAGTGATGCCGACGGACGCGACGTCCAGATACCCTGCGATCTCCTCCTTGACGATTGCCGTCAGCTCGTCAGGGTCGTCTGAGACGGCACGCCCGAAATGGGCGGACAACAGAGCCGATATCTCGCCACGAGTCATGTGGCACGCGGGCCCAGTCGGGTGGACAGCCTCGCAGCCCGCGAGCTGGACTATCCTGTCGCCGAGGTC
>DUGQ01000126.1:0-5170 GCA_013331315.1 Thermoplasmata archaeon | reverse complement strand
GAAAGAGCTGCGCATTCCCTCCAGGGACCGCGTGTCATCCACGGCCCCGCGAACCCTCTCCCGCATATCCATGTGATCGCTCCCTCTTCCGAGGCGAGAAGACTGCGAGACGCGAGATGCGATTATGTCTCCTGCAGCGTCTTCAGCTGGTCGTACTCGATCGTGTGTGCCACTCCAGCCTTCTTGAGGACCTTGCTCAGCCGCTCGGTGACCCGCACCACCAGAGCGGTCTTCGCATCCGCCCTTATGTACATCTCCTTCCTCTCGGTCGGCTGGGGGAATATCAGCCTCATCCTCCCGCGTCGGTTGTACCCCTCTGGCTTCCTGTTCTTCTCGAGGTCCATGAGGTTTATCCTCAGGAACATCTGCATGATATCGTCCTCGTCCGGCATCTGGTCGGTCTCCTCCAGGAAGGCCTTGAGGAGCTCCTCGAAGGGCTTTGAGAGGCTCTTGTACTTGAACTGCCCCTTGAACACAATGTGTCCTGTCTGAGCTTTCATCGCGGTCGTTCTGATTGGGTAGCGCGTATATAACGGTAGTGCAAGGCTCCCCGTCACACCCTGGGCACAAGTCATTTATCGACACGAATACATGCCTCCGGAAGATGACCAACGTCCTCGCAATCGCGGGATCGGACCCCTCCGGGGGGGCGGGGCTCCAGGCGGACCTCAAGGCGATCGAGGCCTCCGGGGCCCATGCCTGCACGGTGGTGACCTGCGTGACGGCCCAGAACACGAAGGCCGTTTCCTCGATCCACGCCGTCCCTCCAGAGGAGGTCGACAGGCAGCTCAAGGCAGTGTTGTCGGACGTGAGCGTGGACGCTGTCAAGACGGGGATGCTCTATGCCCCGCAGACAGTCGAGGTCGTCGCATCGAGGCTCAAGAGGTTCAAGAGACCGATCGTGGTGGACCCGGTTCTGGTCGCGACGACCGGGGGGAGCCTCCACTCGGAAGGGCTGGTGGACGAGCTGCTGGAGCGGCTCGTGCCTGTAGCCACGGTCCTCACCCCGAACGTGGAGGAGGCCCGGGCGCTCTCCGGCGTCAGAGTGCGCGACGTTCGGTCGGCGAGGAAGGCCGCGGGAGACCTCCTGGCGCTCGGTCCCGAGGCCGTGCTGCTCAAGGGAGGGCATTCCAGGTCCAGAGAGGCCTCCGACATGCTCTTCACTAAGGACGGGATGATGGTGGTCTCCTCGCCGAGGGTCGATGCCGAGGTCCACGGCACGGGCTGCGCGCTCGCGTCGATGATAGCCACGCGCCTAGCTCAGGGCCAGAGCATCGAGGACTCCGTCAGGGGCTCGAAGGCGATGATATACAAGGCCATCCTCGCGAGGGAGAAGGTGGGCAGGGGCATACCGTGCGTGAACCCGCTAGCCGCCCTCAGGAGCGAGGCTGAGAAGGTGACGATGCTTGACGCGCTCGAGAGAGCGACGCACGAGCTCGAGGAGCTCTTAGGACCGAGGCTTCTGCCTGAGGTCGGGTCGAACATGGGATTCGCGGTGTATGGCGCTATAGACCCCTTCGAGGTAGCGGCCATCACGGGGAGGATTGTACGTGTGGGAGACGAGGCGAAGGTGGTGGGGTCCGTCAGGTTCGGGGCCTCCAAGCATGTCGCCAGAATAGTCCTGGCCGCTTCCGCGTTCGACCCCTCGGTGAGGTGCGCCCTGAACCTCAAGTACTCGTCGGCGAACCTCAGGGCGTGCAGACGCGCGGGGCTGTTGGCGTCGTCATTCGACAGGTCCAAGGAGCCCAGGGGCACGTCGTCGATGACCTGGGGAGTGACCGCCACAATCGAGCGACTCCGGAAGGTGCCAGATGTGATATTCGACAGGGGTGGCCCGGGCAAGGAGCCCATGATAAGGCTCCTGGGGAGAGACCCGGACGACGTAGTCTCGAAGCTCCGCAAGATCGTCTCGAACGTTGACAGCAGGTGACCCATTGAAGATCGCGATGTTCACGGACTCGTTCCATCCGACGGTAGACGGCGCGGTCGTCTCGATGGAGAGGCAGGCCGAGAGCCTCGTTGGGAAAGGCCACGAGGTCGTCATCGTCGCGCCCAGACCGGCAGCCCATGTGGATGTGAGATGGCCGGTCCATTACCTCCCATCCATGGAGTTCAGGTCGTACCGCGGCTACAGGATAGTCGTCTCCCCCTCGGACATGCTGGAGTATCTCAGGGAGGAGCGGGCGGAGGTAATCCACTGCCACGGGCTCGCCTCGATGGGAATACTGAGCCTCACGGCAGGGAAGGCGCTGAAGATCCCCACGGTCCTGACGTTCCACACGATGGCCAACGAGGCGGTGAAGTACTACTCGTTCATAGGCGTCCGGGAGGATCTCGTCGTGCCACTGGTCTGGGTATACCTCAGGAACCTGCTCAGACGCCCTGAGTTGGTCGTGTTCCCCTCCAAGCCGATACAGGACGAGCTTCTCAGCCACGGGATCAGGACGAAGGCTCACGAGGTCATACCCACGGGGGTCGATTGCTCCACCTACAGGCCAGAGAACAGGGATGACGGGCTGCTGTCCTCGTTCGGCCTCGATGGGAAACGCGTGATGTTGCACGTGGGCAGGCTCTCCCTCGAGAAACGCCTGGACATCGTGCTCCGGGCGTTGAAGAAGCTGTCGACGGAGGAGCCCGACCTGAGGCTTCTGGTCATGGGCTCCGGCCCCGCGGAGGAAGAGTACAAGCGGCTCACGAAGGACCTAGGCATCGAGGACAGGGTCACCTTCGCCGGCTTCGTGCCGGAGGACGTGCTCGTCAAGGCGTACGCGACCTGCGAGATGCTCGTCCTGGCGTCGACGTTCGAGACGCAGGGGCTGGTGATACTCGAGGCGATGGCTTCGGGGACACCGGTCGCGGGCATGCGCCGAAGGGCTATCCCGGAGTTCGTCGACGATGGGGTCAACGGAACCCTGTTCGACGAGGGGTCCTGCGCCGAGGGGATAAGGAGATGCCTCGCCGGAGCGGACGGCTTCGGGCCCAAGGCGCTGGAGACGGCCAGGCAGTACTCCACGGACGCGTGCACCGACAGGCTGCTGGAAGCCTACGGGAGGGCGTTCGACGTGAAGCGCAAAGCGAGGGCCTGAGAGGACGAATCGGAGCCGCCTGGAGCCGAAAGGTATTCTAGGGCAAGCGGTCATCCGATGAAGGGGGAAGAGGACGCCAGTTTCCTACACCCTTTTCCTGTGCCTGTACGTGGCATCCATACTGGTCGGCATAGCCCTAGCCTTGGAGATCACCGTGGGATGGAAGAACGTCTCTCTTCCCCGCTTCGTCAGGTCGACGAGGTACAACCTGCTGTACATAGTGATAATAGCGACCGCTCCGCTGCTCGTGCTCCTCGAACACGCGTTCGCGAGCGTCGAGATGAACTCGAAAGAGGTCGTCTACACGAACTGGCTGTTCAACATAGGCGGCGATGTCATCACGATACTCCAAGACAGGTTGGACTACCAGGTCCTCGCCGACCTGTCCATCGTCATATATGTCTGGATATACACGTTCATCCTGTACTTCACGCCCATCCTGATCCTCATGATGGACGACAGGGCGACCTTCCGGAGGTACTCCGTCGCGATGCTGTTCAACTACGTGATCCTGCTGCCGTTCTACATCTTCTTCCCGGTCACGGTGACTGGGTTCTACGCGGACTCGGGAGTGACTCCCCTTCTGTACATCGACACGAACTGGGGGAGGATGGTCACCAGCATAGACCCGCTCAATAACGACTTCCCCAGCGCGCACATCAGCCTCATGGTGACCGCGCTGCTCATACTGGTCTACGCGGGGGTCGACTACAGACGATACTACTACTTCGTCGCGTGCGCCACCGTCGCGATCACGTTCGCCGTCCTCTACCTGGGCGTACACTGGCTCGCGGACGTGTTCGGGGGCTTCGCCCTCGCGATAGGCGCCTACATACTCTCCGGGAACCAGAAAGTGCAGATGACTCTCGACAGGTACGTGAGGGCTCTCACCAAGAAGATATGCGGGGAGCAAGAATGCGCCGAACAGGCGGAGGATTAGGTCGCTGGCACTACGGCGAGTATCGTCACCTCGAAGTAGAGTGTGCGTCCCGAGATCTCCCCGTTGTATCCAGTCTCCGGGTTGCTCTTGTGTATCTCCAAGGTCCCATTCTCGGCGTCGTAGCCGGACAGGATGAACGTCTGGCCCGTGTAAAGCGTGCCCTTGACCTCGTACACATCGTCCTCGGTCACCTGGTGCCTCACCACGACCTCGCCTATGCCGTCGTTCGCGGACGGGCTGTACGATTCCACCGAGCAGGCCCAGCCGCTCGGGTCCTCGTCGTCCGTCGGGTCCCCGAACGGGTAGACCACCTGGCCCACGTCCGGGACGTGCTTGTAGGTCACGACATTGAAGCCGACGTCCAGGACCAGGACGTCCCACTTCCAGATGTAGTGAGGCACGCGGTCCATGACGACCGGCTCGATGTTGAAAAGGGACCTGAAATTAGTCTCCGACATCGTCTCAGTCGCGTCTATGTGCTGGACGACTTCGACGCTCTCGATCATCGCCGGGTCCACGGCGTATCCGTCCTCCGGCAGGACCTCGATGGTGTGCGTGTCCCCGACCCTCAGTCCGAGCACGCCCAGTGCGAAGCCCTTGATGGTTCCGCCCTCGGCGTTGTACAGGCCCGCCGTCATGTCAAACGGCTTGTAGGAATCATTGTCCCTGAGATTGAACGTGAGCGACTTCGGATAGACGACATCGTCCGTCGCCACGTCGAGCAAGCTGGTATCGAACACTCTGCCGCTGGAGAAGGAGCCCGTGTAGTCCATGGACACGATATCCCCCATCTCAATCGGGTCGGACACTCCGGTCGAGTGGCCTTGGGAGTTGTCGTACACTACGTATCCCACGACACCGACGGATACGACCACCGCTACCGCGACGAGTACCAGAAACACGCGAGTGGGATCGCGTGGCGACCTGTCTGCTTCGGTTTCGCCAGCCATTGCTAGTCCTGAGCCGCGGTTATGGCCTGACCCGATATAAAGCTTATCCGTGCTCTAGAGGGATGTCTGGAGGTCCGACCAGGCGGGGCCCGCGTGGCCCTCCGGGCCTACCCGCCAGACACAGGCGGGAATATCGCCACCTCGTCTCCGTCGGCCAGGGTGACTGACTCGAGGCTCGACATGGCAACGTTCCT
>DUGQ01000092.1 GCA_013331315.1 Thermoplasmata archaeon | reverse complement strand
GCGCAACTGAGTACTGGTTCTGGGAGCCCTCCGAGGAGGAGAAGTGGCCGTATGATCTTGAGCGGGCGGAGCAACTCCTCGAGGATGCTGGATACAAGTACATAGGCAGCGAGGATGTCAGGGAGAACGAGACATCCGGCGTTGAGCTCGACTTCTCGTTCTACTACAGAAGCGGGAAGATTGCGGACGAGAAGGCGGCTCAGCAGATATCCATCGCCTTGGCCCAGATTGGCATCAGGGCCGACCCGGAACCGCTCTCGGAGATGAACCTGTACAACTACTGGTACGGCTGCAAGTACGATTTGTACATATGGGCATGGGACACTGATGTCGACCCATCCTTCATGCTATCGGTCATGACGACGGACCAGATACCGGACAATCCCCAGGACTTCACTGCTTGGTCTGATTGCTTCTGGTCCAACGCAGAATATGACGCGATGTACGAGGATCAGCTCTACGCGGTCGACCGTGAGGAGAGGCAGGCGATAATACACGATATGCAGAAGCTGATGTATATCGAGTGCCCGTATGTCGTGCTGTATTACCCGCGTGGGCTCTACGCGTACAACATCGAGAAGTTCACGAACTACCCCGACATGCTCGAGGAGCCAGGAAGCACGCCTGGGACGATGTGGTTCTTCTTCGACGTCACACCGAGCTCGCAGTGGGTGGACCCGAAGCCTCCGACAGATGTCTATGCAGGTTCTGACAGGAGTTGCGTCGTTGGTCAAACCCTGAGCTTCACCGGGAGCGCCACGGATGAGAATGACCCGTTGGAGACGCTCACCTGGGAATGGCTGTTCGAGGATATCGACGGCGATGCGACAAGGACTGGCCAAACGGTCGGCTACACCTTCGAGAATATCGGGCTGATTAATGTCACCTTGACCGTGACCGATCCAGGTGGTCTCAGCGCGACCGACACACTCGTGGTGAACGTCACGGAACCGTTGGAGAACTCTGGGTGGATAACGGGCTATGTCAAGACTCCTGGCGACCTCCCAGTAGTTGGCGCGACCGTCACTGCCGGCGCGTCATCTCAGGAGACGAACCTGACTGGGGCATACCAGATCAACATAGTCGCGGGCACATACACCGTCAACGCATCCAAGTCGGGCTACACGAGCGCCTCCGAGGAGGTCGTCGTTGTGGCGAATGAGACTGTGTGGCAGAACTTCACAATCTCTGCGACCTCAGGAACAATAAAGGGTAGAGTGCTCAACAACGAGACCGGCGCTGGAATCTTGGGAGCCACAGTCAAGGTCACGGTAGGCAGCCAGGTGAAGACATTCTCCTCGAACGCCACCGGGTACTTCGAGTTCAACAACGTCCCGGCGGGCGTGTATACGGTGAATGCGACGAAGAGCGGTTTCATCGCAAACGGCACGAACGTGACTGTTGTCGCGGGCGAGGCTGCCAATGTGTCCATATACCTCGAGCCCGAACCCGAGGAAGAGTCAGGAGGCCTTTCGACGGCTGCGATAGCGGCGATAGGTTTGGTTGTGGTGGCTGCGATAGCGCTCACCGCGGCGTACGTCCTCAAGAAGAGGAAGAGCGGGTCGCCTCCCGAGGGAGACGTGCCAGGGGACGAACCTCCGCCACCGAGCTGATTTCAGGTCCGCCTCAAAACCCTTATCGAAACCTCTTCCCGACCAATATTCCGTCAGGATGCAGGCGGGGGCATTGTCTTGGTGCCTTGAAGATGGGTCGGTTCGAGTAGCGATGCTCGCGCAACGGCTAGATGATGAACACGAATCGATAGAAGGTGTGCTTGGACATGTCCGCAAGGAAGATGGTAGCCAGGAAGGTCCTGAACTCTTGCATAACCGTGTTCCTCGTCGTCGTAATGAACTTCCTGCTATTCAGGGTGATGCCGGGCAACCCGTTGGCAACAATGATTCCGAACAACCCAAGAGTATCCGAGGAGTACAAGCTGAAACTCATTGACAAGTTCGGACTGGACGAGCCGATTCATATTCAATTCATCCAGTACATCAAGAACGTCCTCTCACTGGATTTCGGCAACTCCTNNGTCATCGGGATGGCCATAGGGGTGATATCGGCGTGGAAGCGCGGGTCCTGGTTCGACACTGGCTCTCTTGCCTTCTCGCTCTTCTTCTACGCGATGCCCACATTCTGGTTCGCGATGATGCTTGTCGTGATCTTCTCTCAGGAACTTCATTGGTTTCCGCCCAGCGGCGCCTTGGAGACCGGGGAGGGACTGGAGTTCACATGGACTTCGTTCGTTGACCTGTTACGTCATCTGTTTCTTCCGCTGATTAGCCTCACAATAGGCAGCATCGCCGCGTTCTCTCTAATCATGCGGGGTTCGCTCGTCGACGTGATGACCGAGGAGTACATCACGACTGCAAGGGCCAAGGGGCTATCGGAGGGGCGTGTGCTGAAGAACCACGCAGTTCCCAACGCAATGCTGCCAATGGTTGCCCTGATCGCCATCGACTTAGCGTTCGTCGTCGGGGGGGCGTTCCAGACGGAAGTAGTGTTCAACTACCCTGGAATCGGTTGGCTGACCGTAGAGGCAACCGAAGAGCTGAACTATCCGATATTGGAGGGCGCGTTCTTCATAATCGCTGTAGTGGTGATTCTCGCCAATTTGATCGCGGACATCATGATGGTGTACCTTGACCCTAGGATCAAGACGGGGTGACCAAGATGACTCCTGACGCTCCTGAAGTGATTGACACCCCGGTGGCGAGGAAGTCGTCTTGGTTGTCCGAGCCAACTCGCGAGAAACTGTCCCTGACCAAGAAGAAGCTCAGTGAGATATGGGGCATCTTCAAAGGCAACAAGATGGGGATGGCTGGACTGATCATCCTGGTATTCTTCTCACTGATGGCGGTATTCGCGCCTTTCGTGATGGATCTGCTAGCGGTGATTGGGGGGTGGGACCACGGCTGGGACTGGAACGAGATCGTGACTGACGACCCCGATGGTGCGCCACCATCCCCGGATCACTGGCTGGGGACTGATAACCATGGCACCGACATACTCGCGAGAGTCGTCTACGGGTCGCGGGTGTCACTTNNGAGACGAGGTCCTGATGAGGATCACCGATGTGTTCCTGGTCATTCCATGGCTCGCTCTAATGATAGTACTGGCCACGCTGATGCCTGGTGGGGCAACCGTTGGCAAGGTCGTGTTCGTCATCGGGATAACTGGATGGTCGAGTACCGCTAGGATCGTCAGAGCTCAGGTCTTCTCAGTCAAGGAGCGCGCGTTCGTGGAGCGTGCCAGAGCGATAGGCGCCGGCGATGCGTACATAGTG
Organism: Thermoplasmata archaeon; assembly: GCA_013331315.1. Taxonomy (GTDB): domain Archaea; phylum Thermoplasmatota; class Thermoplasmata; order UBA10834; family UBA10834; genus UBA10834; species UBA10834 sp10834u. Next base: position 604 of record DUGQ01000092.1, on the reverse strand, counting down.
AGGCGGCACATATTCCCCAATGTGTTCCCGCTCGTGTTCGCGAACTCGATCCTCACCGTCGCCCTCTCGATTCTTTCGGAAAGCACCCTGAGTTTCATACAGTTGGGCCCGGATTCGTCGAAGATCGTCACCTGGGGGAACATCCTAGGCGACGCTGACTTGGGGTTTGCCCTGCAGCAGGAGCTGTACTTGTGGGTTATAGTGCCAGGGCTCTGCATCGTGTTTCTCGTGATGGGCTTCGCGTTCATAGGTTATGCTCTCGATGAGATATTCAATCCGAAGCTGAGGAAGAGGTGAAGCGAGTCAGCGCCTCGATTCCACCTCCTTTGAGGCACTAACCGCAAAGCTTTAGTGCTGAAATGTCCCGTTCCGAGACAATGCTAGCCGAGTTCTGGGACGCTGCTGTCGGCAACCTGTGGTTCCAGCTCACGCTTCTCATTGCGCTCGCGATGCTGTCGAGCATGGTCTTCACCAGGCTCGGCCTCCCGAAGGTCGTGGGTCAGATAGCGTTGGGCATCATAATCGGCCCCAGTCTGCTCGGCATAGTGGTCGCGGACCAGGGGGACACGGGAGAGCTCGTGACCGTCTTCGCGGGCTTCGGAGC
>DUGQ01000134.1 GCA_013331315.1 Thermoplasmata archaeon | reverse complement strand
CTTGGCTATCACACTCGCTATGACGGTGGAGGCGATTGAATCATCCACCTGATAGTGGGTCATGATCTCCCTGATGTCGAACCTGAACGTGGTGACCCTGTTCAGGTTGAGCATCGGGGTCTTCTCGTAACTCGTCGGAGGGCGTTTCCTAAAATCATTTCTTGTGCGCTTCTTGAAGTTGCCTCTCCGCCTTGCCAATTGCACCTCTCCGGATGCAGCATCCATATGTCCCTTCATACTTAAGGTTGACTGTGGGATTCGCTGACGAAAGTCTCACAGCCTGTCCTGGCCGAGGCAAAGCCCGCGTCGATGATTGCGGCATCGGCTCGTCCGCTACGACTTCCCAAAGGACTCCGTATGTCCGCGTGAACTCAACTTGATACGACGATAAGGCTAGCCTTTCGTCCCTCCGTGCTGATTCCCGTATCCCAGGCTGAGGACGGTTACGAAACCCGTGTCAGACACAACGTGCCCGGGCAATCCGGTGCCATCGTCCAGAGTCACCGTGATCACGTATTCGCCTTTGTGCCTGTACTCATGTGAGGCAACTGCCACATCCGTGACAGAGGCTGTTCCGTCGCCCCAATCCCAGACGAATGTGAGCACATCATTGGCGTCTAGGTCGTACGCCAAGACGGCGAACTCAGTCGGTGTCTTAGCCAGAATCTCAGGGAAGTCAGGTACCACCAAATATGGCGCATGATTAACGCCGACCGCCACGAGAACCTGATACGAGGAGGGCCTGGGGCCATTCCCTAGCACGTTGTCCGTCACGTAGAGGGTTACCACGTATGGCCCATCTTCGACGTATTCATGGTCGACGGTCTGCCCTTCGGCATCAGTGCCATCTCCGAAGTCCCAGGAGTAGTACATCTGGTCACCGTCGGGATCAATCGCCGCCCCCTGGAACGTAACGACAGCTCCCGCGGTGATGTTCACCGGGGAATAGACGATTGAGAGATCCTTCGGAGGTAGGTTCGACATATCGTAGATCTGCACGTCCACCTGAACGCTGTTCATGAAGTTGTCCAAGAACCCGTTCGACGCCGATGCTTCGCGTACCACGACGTCTACGACGTACTCGCCTGACTCGGCGTACGCGTGTGACGCAGTGACCGAAGGACTCCAGCCGGTGCAGGTGCCGTCACCCCAGATGAACTTGTACTCAAGAATAGTGAACGGATCATCGTCCATACCGGTCGCTACGAAGGTCACAGGTTCGCCCACCTCGGCTACGCCAGTAGACGTGTCCCAGCTCACATCTACGCCAGCGATTATCGGGGCGGGGTTGTCAACAGGGTAGAGGTCGATAGAGATCCAAGTGTTGCTGACTTCAGGCAGGAGCATGTATCTCGAACTAAGGTCTGACTCGCTAGCCCAGGTACCAGTGTACATAGCATTCAGGCTGTCACGGTAGGCCACGCATTGACAAGACCGGTCCTCGTACAGCATCGCCTGCATCTCGTCCAGTATAAGCCCTCTGGCGTCGGGATCCATCTCGACCAACGAGTCAGCGTAGAGTTGGTCATAGACGACGTTGCTGTAGAAACAGTCGCTGAGCGTGCCTATCGAATCCGTCGTCATCACCGACAGGATGTCCACCGAAGGGTCGGCGAGAGGGTCGAATATCCAGTCCCACAACCACACGTCATAGTCGGCAGCGTACCAAGCGGCGTTCATCTCATTAACGCTCATTATCTCCAGGTTCAGCTCTATCCCGGCGTCCTCACACCAACCCACTATCCGATACGACCCTATCAACCACTCCACTGAGGTGTCCAGCGTGCAGAATCTGAAGGACAGGGCGTCCCTCGTCTGAAGGTCGGGTGAATCATATATTGGACAGACGCTCATGAAATCGGCCCATTGAGTCGGGTCGTACTTGTCGTAGTAGTTCATCGCTGCGTCGTACCTCCATCCAGCATCCCACAGAAGCTCGCGTGCACCTTCGGGGTCGAACTGAATCGGAGTCGGATATGTGTAGTGCCAAGGGCTGGACGACGGCAACAGGGAGTCGGCTGGAGAGCCGAGACCCGCGAGGACGTCATCCACAAACTCCTCTTTGTCCACGCACATGGAGAAGGCGGTCTTTATGACAGGGTCGAGAAGCAGCTGGTTGCTCTCGCCGGCGTTGAAGGCGCCTCCCAGGGACACCCTCATCTCATCGGACATCTGGTTCAGGTTGAGCTCATATACGAAACCCGAGCTCTGAGAGATGCCTATGACATCGGGGTTCTCCGGAATATTGTTGACGTAGGCGCTAGGCGGGACGTTCAAGACCATGTCAACATTGCCGAGCGTTAGGTCAAGATAGGCCGTTCCGGCATCGTACTCCCTCACAAGGATCCACTTGTCGACCCTGGGACTCCAGCCGTGGAGGTCTATCATGTGCCAGAGAGGGTTCTTCCACAACTGGACAACACCCGCGTCGGGGAGGCCGTCCGTCGCGTAGAAGAACGGGCCGGATCCTATTGGCGGAGAGTTGTCGAACTGTGTCAACGACTGTCCCTCCCAGATGTACTCCGGAAGGATCGGGATGTTGGCGAGGGCGCTCAGGAACGGGGCATACGGCTGATAGAGCTCGATTCCGAACTGGTACGGCCCAGCCACCCACATGTTGCTGACAACCCCGCTCAAGTAGTAGTTGAAGACGCTGCCGGGCTCCATGATGATGCTGTAGTAAGTGAAGATCACATCCTCAGAAGTCAAGGGATGGTCCGTTGAGGTCGGCACCTGAGGATCAACGAAGTACGCGTTCTCCACGAGCGTGAACTCCCAGACGAGCCCGTCGGGCGAAGAAGACCAGGATCGCGCGATGTCCCCTATGAGCTCACCGTCGACGTCATACTGGATGAGCGTGCTGTAGCACGGCATGATCGCCATCCATTCGGCCGAGGTGGTGTAGACGTTCGGGTTCAACGTCGACACTGGCATGTCGACCACGCCGACCCTGAACTCTCGGACGACATCCTCGTCGACGGCTGCGGCGTTGCCGGCCAGACTCGTGACGCCCACGACTCCGACCAAGGACGCCATGATCATCGCTGCTATGACCGACACAGCGGCGGCTCTGCTAACTGGTTCAGAATAGATTTCCCTCACACTATCTCCCCCTCGATGGTGGTCAGTTCAAATGCCACCCAAACAAGAGAAGCCCGTATGCTATATAATCCCGACGACGGGAAGCCGTTGGCCGAAGGGAGCTGAGGCACGCCACTTGCAGGACGAGAACGACCCGAGGAGTCGGTCTCCGAGGGCGAAAAGGTATTCTGCGAAGAGACGGCTTCAGAGGCGGGGGGGGGGACNNCCGCTGCCTCAGACGTCGACCGGCTCCCTCGAATCAGGGCGAGATGGGGGATTAACAGGTACTCCAGAAAACCGACCTCGATAATGCCTTCCGCACGAAGCGTGGTAGTGTTCGGGGTGCTCTCAAGAGACGACACGCACGAGTTAGCGGTGCGCATAAGAGGGGAGGAATACGAGTATCCTGGGTACGTTCCCCTGAGCCACGTAAGGAGGCGTGTGGGCTCGGTCCTGAAGGACCGTGGTTTCGACCACAAACTGCCGAGGGAGTTGAACTCGTTCATCTCGTTCAAGAGGATCGCGCCGCTCGCGGGAATCGGCGCCTTCGGGAAGAACTCACTCATCATCAATCCTGAGCACGGCCCGTGGCTGAGGTTCGCCCTCGTCTTGACAGATGCTCCGCTGAAGCCAAACAGGCCGTTCACCAGGGACCTCTGCGGGGACTGTGTAAAATGCATCCGGGCGTGTCCGGTCGATGCACTGAGGCCCTACGTGGTGGACGACAGGAGATGTCTCGTCGGGGTGGACCCGTGGAAGAGCAGTAATCCAGAGACGGCCTCGATCATGAGACAGTATCAACCCAAGGTCACGAAGAGAAGCTACGTCATGTGCACGGCGTGCCAGATGGCTTGCCCGTTCACCTCCGCGGAGAGACGTGAGGATTCGCACATAGTGCCAGACATCGAGGACGAATGAAACACTCGTGTGCAGACCATCCTTGCGGAACGGTCACGCCTTCGGGATGGAGCCTTCGCTCTCAAGGAACTCGGACCCGCTCTCAGTCAGCGAATAGTAGACGCGGATACGTCTCTCGGGCGACCGCTCCCGTCTCTCGACGATGATCAACCCGAGCGCCTCCAACTCGCTCAGGTGCTGGTAGACGCTGACCAGGCTCATCTGTCTGTCGAACTCGGCGGCCAGTCGTTTCCTGATGCTGTAAGCGTAGTCTGCGCCACCTGAGATGATCGAGAGGATCGCGGACTTGGACGCCCCGATACGATGGGTGACAGCTGCCCCCTCGTGCCTGGATATCATGCTCCTCGCTACTCGGTTCTTCGCGGCGATGCTCCTCGCCATGACCGGGTCCTTCAACCCGATCCCAGTGACCAGAACGACAACGGTGTCTGATCTGCGAACCGCACCGGACTCGACCAGCTTCCGAAGGCCGGCGACGGTGGAGGCTGAAGCGGGCTCTGCGAATATCCCCTCGTTCCTTGCAAGCAGCTTGACGGAGTCCAGCATCTCGCGCTCCGAGACGGCGACAGCGTCGCCACCGGTCTCTCTTATGGCCTCAACGGCCTCGTCGCCCATGCTCGGGCGCTGGACAGCTATGTCGCGGGCGAATGAGGAAGCCGCGATCCTCGGGTTCTTCGATGGCCCCTTGATGGCGTCAACGATTGGTGAGCAACCCTCCACTTGGACAGCGAGGAACTTGGTGTGGACCTCATCCAGAAGGCCCTGGCTCTCGACCTCGCGAAGCCCCTTCGCCAACATGGAGAGGTGCACGCCGTTCCCAACTGGCAGTACGATCCAGTCAGGCGCGGTCCAGTCGAGTTGGTCGACGGTCTCGATCGCCGTCGTCTTCATACCCTCGAGGAAGAAGGGGTTGCTGCCGGTGACAGGGTAGAACTCCTCGCCGGGCTCCAGAAGATTTGCATTGGCCTCTTCTTTACCCTTGCTCGGCACGATCTCGGCCCCGTAGGCGACGACCTGGTAGAGCTTGCCCAGGTCGATCTCTCCTGGCAGGTATGCTCTCGACCGCATCCCGCCTCTTGCGCAGTATGCCGCGAGGCTTGCGGCTAGGTTCCCGGACCAAGCGCATGCCGCGGAGCGAAAGCCGAGCGCTCTGGCCCGGGAGACCTCGACCGCCATGCCCCTGTCGAGGAACGAGCCCGAGGGGTTCGTCGTCTCGTCCTTGATGAAGAGCCTCCTCATGCCGAGTATGTGAGCTAGGGATTCCGACCTGAGGAGGTTGGTGTAGCCCTCCCCGAGAGAAAGCACGCTCCTCGGATTCATCACTGGCAGCATGTCCCTGTACTTCCAGATCCCCCTTTGTCTCGAGGCGCGCAGGCTGCTCTGGCTAATCGACGATCGCATCCGCTCCAAGTCCATCTGGACCTCCAGCCTTCCGCCGCATCTCAGGCACGCTGGAACAGGAGACTCCGTTGGCGACCGCTTTCCGCATCTGGTGCATGTGATCCCCACGAAGTTGCGCTTCATCGATACGCCTCATGCATAGGTGCGTCCAACGATAGATAGGCAGTCCCTTATCTATTCATCGCAGGGGTGCGGCCCCGGGAATAAATATCCATACGGCATTCTCGACCCAGAGAGGGGAGGAGAGATGGAAGTACTCGATGCGATCAAGGCTAGAAGGTCCGTTAGGGCCTATTCCACGACGGCCGTTCCGGACGAAGTCCTGGAGAAGGTCCTGGATGCGGGGAGGCTGGCCCCATCAGCCCACAACGGACAACCCTGGCACTTCATCGTCGTCAAGGACGAGGCCAAGCGTCAGGAGATGTCCAAGGCGAGATGGGCGAAGTTCCTGAAGGAGTCGCCCGTAGTGATCGTCGGCTGCGGGGATGCCAAAGCGTCACCGGAGTGGTATGTTGTCGACACGACCATAGCACTCCAGAACATGGTTCTAGCGGCGACCAGCGAAGGGCTCGGGACCTGCTGGATAGGAAGCTTCGACGAGGGGCTCGTGAGGAGACTTCTGAAACTGCCAGAGCAACTCAAGGTCGTTGCGATGATCGCTTTGGGCCATCCCAGGAAGAAGTTCGACTTGGCCGCTGCCGTCGTCAGAGGTTCGAACAGGAAGCCAATGGACGAGATAGTCAGCCATGAAGAGTACCAGGGTTGACAAGAGCACCCGTCGGTCATCACGTCCTGCGCATCAGCACACGAAGGACATCACGCTTGCCGGCCACGGTGCCGTAGGTGACCCTCCTGAGGGAGCCGATCTCGGAGACCAGTTCCATCTCGGGGAACAACGACTGGACCTCACCCTCCTGGAAGTAGTGGGTCAGTATCCCGTCGCCCCTCCTGAAGGAGAAGGCCTCCACCTCCTCGCCTTCCCCGAACCTCAGGTCACCCCTGCCGAACACCTCGACGAACACGTGGCCCCCGCTCCTGACGACACGGGATATCTGCCTCGCGGCCCGGGCACGGTCCTCGCTGTGCAGGTGGGAGAGCGTGTGCACGCATGAGACGAGGTTGAACTTTTCTTCGGAAAACGGTATGCTTGTGATATCGCATTCGACCAGATTGACATCAATGTCCCTGCCGCGC
>DUGQ01000243.1 GCA_013331315.1 Thermoplasmata archaeon | reverse complement strand
ATGTCAAGGATGGACGCGGTCATCGGGCTGGACAGAGACGCCAAGACGATCACGGTTCAAGCGGGCGCCCGCTGGGCGGACATCGACCACGAGCTGTCGCGCGTCGGGCTCCGAGTGCCGACATGCCCCTCGAGCAAGTTCTCGACCGTCGGCGGATGGGTCGCCACGGGCGGCCTCGGCATCAACAGCTACTCCCGGGGACATCTCAGGGCGAACGTGCTATCGCTGGAGCTGGTATCCCCGGACGGCGTCGTGCACCGCTACTCTCAGGCTGACCCCGAGTTCGCAAAGGTGTTCGGGAGCGAGGGACAGCTCGGCGTGGTCGCATCGGCCACCATCGCGCTATCGGAGGTGCCGAAGGTCGGCAGGCCGCACCTGCTGATGTTCGAGTCTTCCGGGGACGCGCTGGGCTTCGCCGAGAAGCTGCTGTCAAGCGACATCGGCCCAACGCATGTCATGTTCGAGAGCGAGTCCAGGGTGAAACTCGTCTCGCAGACGCTCGGAGGCGAGCACCTGCGGATGATGGACGCGGTCGTGGTGAGCATCGAAGGCTCGGAGGCCGAGGAGCGGTTCGCTGAACTCCTCAAGTCCTCGGGCGTGGGGGAGGAGAAGGAGTACATCGCGCGGTACCTGTGGAACGAGCGCTTCTTCCCCATGAAGGTCCGCGTGAAAGGCCCGGGCATGCTGGGAGCAGAGGTGGTCGTCCCGCGTGAGAGGCTGGTCAAGGCCGTCGACGGCGCGACCAACGCGTGCAAGGCGATGAGCCTCGACCCTCTGTTCGAGGTCCACTACCTCCCGGATGGCGACGCGCTGATGCTGTGTTTCTTCCTCGTGGACCAGGGTAACACGTTCGCCTACACGGTCGACGCCTTCAAGTCATTGATTCTGGCCAGGATACTCATGGACGCCGGGGCCCGTCCTTACTCGTTCGGCATATGGAACCACGCGTTCTCCGACCTGATGGACAAGACCGAGCGCGAATCCCTCGCGACGCTCAAGCGGCGTCTCGACCCGATGGACTGCATGAACTCGGGGAAGTACTTCTCGTTGTCAGGCCGCTGGGCCGGCCTGGGTGGGAAGGTATTCGACCCGCGTGTCATGAAGCCCGTGCTGAAGACCATAGCCGCCCTCTCGCCCCTGTCGTTGAGACTCCTCGGACAGCTCTCCGGGCTTCTGGAGGAGCGGTTTGAACCGAAGAGGTCCGACAGGATCGTCGCCGTGGCGGATGAGTGCTCGATGTGCGGCTCCTGCGTGAGCGTCTGCCCCGCGTACCAGCTCACGGGGGACGAGCGGGTCACCGCGAGGGGCAAGCTGCTGACCGCCAAGGCGGTCGCGGGCGGCTTCCCGATCACCGCGGAGCACGCGCACAGAATGTTCCTGTGCATGAGATGCAAGGCGTGCGAGCAGGTCTGCCAGTCGAAGCTTGAACTGGTGTCCGTCTACGACGAGCTCGAGGCGTCCCTCGAGAGATCGCACGGCAAGGATATGAAGGAGATCGAGGCGTTCCTCAAGTTCGCGGAGAAATCGCAGGTCTATGATACCCTCGTGGAGAAGGGCTTGGTGATCGGCGCGCCGAGGAGCGGCCCGGGAGGTGACGCCGGAGATGTATGAGCGGTATCACATCCCGATGAAGATCGTCGAGCCTCGCGCGCCCAGGATACCAAAGTTCACTCTATCGCGCGCGGACAACTGCGTCAACTGCGGCAGGTGTGAGCGCGCGTGCATCTTCGGAGTCCACAAACGCGCGGAGGCAGACCCGCGCAAGATGGCCGATCCCGTGAGCCATCTCTGCAAGAACTGCTTCAGATGCGTGGCCGAGTGCCCTCAACGGGCGCTCACGATGTCCAGAGGCGCTGAGTANNTTCTGCGGGCCCGGGTTCGACGAGATGTGGACGGACATGTCCGAGATCGTGCGACCGACCAGGGACGGCATACATGGGAGGGAGTCGATCTCCACCAGCGTGGACATCGGAAGGATACCTCTGTCGCTTCAGTTCACCCCGTCGGGCGGGCTGAAGTCGGAGCTCCCGCCGCTGCTGGACATACCGATCCCGATCGTGCTAGACCTCACCAGGCTGAGGATCACCTCCGAGTGGACCATCCGAGGGTTGGCCTCCGCTGCGAAGCGCATGAAGACTTACGTGTTCGCGGACATCGACTCGCTCACTCAGGACATGTTGAGCGACTACGGCGACTGCATCGTGCCCGTCATCCCGCCAGGCAAGGACGTGTCGACCATCGAGCTGCCGAACGGGACGGGCATGGTCGAGTTGACGGTCGAGACCTCATGGAAGAACGACTCGAAGACGCTGATGCGCCGGTTCCCGGGAAAGGTTATCTCGTTCAGGCTCAAACCGAGGAAGGGCATCGAGGACACGGCCCTGGAGATGATGGACCGTGGCATCGCCGTCGCACACCTCGACTACGACGACGATGGCATGGAACACGGCACATCCAGGAGGCACGCGAGCGAGTCCCTTCTCGCGGTGCACTCCAAGCTCGTGTCCGTCGGGAGAAGGGACGAGATGACGGTCATGGCGGGGGGAGGACTCGCCGCGGCCGAGCACGTGCCCAAGAGCATCGTGTGCGGCGCCGACCTCGTCTCGCTAGACAAGGCGTTGCTGATCGCGCTCGAGTGCAGGGACTGCGTCGAATGCTCAGCCCAGTCGTGCCCTGTCGACATCGCCTCCGCCTCGGCCGACTGGGTCGAGGGGCGTGTCATGAACATGGTCGGCGCGTGGAGGGATCAGATGCTCGAGGTCCTCGGGGCGATGGGCATACGCGAGGTGCGCAGGCTCAGGGGCGAGATAGGTCGGGCGATATTCTTCGACAAGCTAGAGGACGAGTTCAAGACAGCGCTCTCCGGAGGTGGTGGGAGGTGACGGCGAAGGACAGGTACGCGGACATGTACCCTGAGATCGCCCTCAGCCCCGAGGAACGCCTGCGGTTCATGAACAGGT
>DUGQ01000049.1 GCA_013331315.1 Thermoplasmata archaeon | reverse complement strand
GTACGAGTACTGGCGCGACGCCCGGTACAAGTGGTACGTGGACCTGGGCCTCAAGAGCAGCAAGCTGCGCCTCCGCAACCACGAGGCCGACGAGCTGGCCCACTACGCCCGCGCCTGCGCGGACATCGAGTACGAATTCCCGTTCGGCATCAGCGAGCTGGAGGGCGTCGCCAACCGCACGGACTACGACCTCTCGCAGCACCAGAAGTTCAGCGGCAGGGACATGTCGTACTTCGACGACCAGACCAAGCAGCGGTACATCCCGTTCGTCATCGAGCCCTCGGGCGGCGTGGACCGCGGCGTGCTGGCGTTCCTGTGCGAGGCCTACACTGAGGACCAGGCCCCCGACGAGAAGGGCGTCATGCAGTCCCGAATGGTGATGAAGTTCCACCCGCGCCTGGCGCCGGTGAAGGTGGCCGTCTTCCCGCTGGTCAAGAAGGAAGGCATGCCGGAGATCGCCGAGAAGATCTACCGCGCCTGCAAGGACGCGGGGCTGGCGGCCTTCTACGACGAGAAGGGCGCCGTCGGGCGCCGCTACCGCCGCCAGGACGAGGCCGGCACGCCGTTCTGCGTGACCGTGGACGGCCAGACGCTGACGGACGGCACGGTGACGGTCCGCGACCGCGACTCGGCGGAGCAGGTGCGGATCGCCTTGGAGCGCGTGCCGGAGGCCGTGAGGATGATGGTCGAAGGCCGTCCGCTCGATTCGCTCGCGGGCAAACAGGTGTGAGTGAGGGGTTAGCGAAACATCATGTCCTTATCAAGTTCGAGGCACTCGGGGGACAGGATCAGGCTGCCGAAGCCCATCGACCTCTCTGAGGAGCTGGGCAAGTACATCGGGAGACAGGTCAGCTACGCCACTCACGGCATACACAGGTACCCGGCGAAGTTCATCCCTCAGATACCGAGGTTCTGCCTCGACTCGTTCTCGCGCGTCGGGGACACGGTCCTCGACCCGTTCATGGGTTCCGGGACGACTCTTCTGGAGTCGTACATCCTCGGCCGGAACTGCTACGGCGTGGACATCCACCCGTTGGCCCGCATGATCGCGAAGGTCAAGACGACCCCGATCGACCCCGTCCACCTCAACTCGCTCGCCAGCCATCTGTTCGCGCGGATAAGGGCGGACGACTCGGACAACAGCGAGTGGATACCCGAGATCCCCAACAGGGACCACTGGTTCAGGCCCGAGGTGCTCGCGGACCTCGCGACTATCAAGAAGCACGTTTGGCGCATGCGAAAGGGCGACTATCAGGACTTCTTCAAGATATGCTTCTCCTCGATCATCCGCAAGATGTCCAACTCGGACGCCGACTCGCTGATACCCGAGGTGACCACCTTCAGGAAGAAGCTGGACGAGCAGGGCAAGACCTCCTTCGACGCGATCGGCAGGTTCGAGAACACCGTCCGGAACAAGCTTATCGACGCGGAGGAGCTGTGGCGCATGTCGGAGGACGTGAAGGAGGATTACTGGAGCGTCCCGTTCACCAAGATAATCGGGAAGGACGCGCGGGACATCCGGCTGGACGACTCCGAGGTGGACCTGGCGATCAGCTCCCCGCCATACGCCAGCGCCGTGCACTACGTGAGCGTTCACAAGCTCGAGATGTTCTGGCTGGGCCTCCTGGACGACATCGCCAAGTTGGACGGGCAGGTCGTCGGCACCTCCCGCGCCTACGTGGAGGAGTATCGCCCTTGGGAGCCGAAGACCGCGATCCCCGAGCTGAGGTCCGTCCTACACGAGCTCGTGGAGAAGGAGAAGAAGAGCGCGTACATCGTCTACAAGTACTTCGACGACATGAGGCGCAACTTCGCCGAGGTCAACAGGGTGCTCAAGCGGAGCGGCAAGTACTGCATGGTCGTGGGGGAGAACACCTTCAGGAAGGTCAGGATCCCGACCTACTCAATCCTGGCTAGGATCGCCGTCCGTTCCGGCTTCGAGGTCAAAGCCGTCTACTCCTACGACATCATCAACAGGCATCTGGACGTCCCCAGGTGGAACAACAGCAGGATCGAGAAGGACTACATACTCGTCCTGCAGAGGAAGAGGGTTCCGGACCACGACTGCCTCTGACGCGTCATCGGGCAGTTACATTTAACTCCGAGGTCCGAGATTATGAATTCCGATAGGGGATGGGATACCGATGAACGAATACGCTCCGCTGGAATTGAGGCTCTCGAGGCTCACGGTCCAGAGCCTGAAGAACCTGTGCGAGGTCCAGAACATAGAGGGTTACTCGGGCCTCGTGAAGGATGACCTGGTGCAACACCTTCTCGACTCCGTCGACGCGCGGACTCTCGTGGAGTTCTGCAGGATACAGGAGGACATCTACTTCGTCGAGAACATGGCGAAGGCCATCAAGTGGTCCGCTAGCAAGAGGATAGTCCAGATAGACCCGAAGAGCGACGAGACCATCGTGAACGGCACGTTCACCCTGAGACGCTCGGACGGCTACGAGGTCTACAAGGTCCGGTTCGTGAACCAGACGACGGACGACATCGGGACCTCATGCGAGTGCCTGGACTGCAGGGAGAAAGGTTACTTCTGCCCTCACCAGATGGCCGTGCTCGTCAGGAGCATAAGCGAGGGCGTGTTCGAGCTCGACGACTGGACCGGCCCGATGACCCGCGAGGCCGAGGACCTGATCAACGCGAACGTGTTGCGAAAGCGGAGAAGAAGGTGACCGCCCGCTCCGCCTTGCTGGTCAAGAAGCTTTATCTACGCTGACCCGTTCTTGGGAGATGTCATGCCCCAGTACGATTGGCGAGAGAGCGAGCCCAAGTGGCAGGCGAAGTGGAAGGAGTGGGAGATCTACAGGTTCGCCCCGTCCTCCGACAGGAAGATATTCAGCATAGACAACCCTCCAAGGTTCGCGTCGGGCAACCTGCACCTCGGGCACGCCTACGGCTACACCGCCATCGACTTCGCCGCGCGGTACAAGCGGCTGAGGGGCTACAACGTGTTCTTTCCTCTCTGCTTCGACGTCAACGGCACGCCCGTCGAGGTCCGCGTCGAGCGCGTCAAGGGGATCCGTGCGTCCGACGTGCCGAGGCAGGAATTCATCAAGATGTGCCACGAGTTCGCCGAGAACTACATCGGCGAGATGACCAGGCAGTTCGAGATGCTGGGGGAGAGCATGGACCCGAGCATCTAC
>DUGQ01000228.1 GCA_013331315.1 Thermoplasmata archaeon | reverse complement strand
GACGACATGTGGTGGAATATGTAGATCGTCTTCGGGATGGTCCCCGCGGGCGGGTTGTTGAGGCTCATGGCTATCGTGGAGTCCGCGGGATGCCAGTTGAGCGACCCCGTGAATATCTGCTGCGACACGCCCGCCGCGATGAACAACGAGATACCGCTCCCTATCCCCCACTTCGAGACCACCTCGTCCATGAGGAACACCAGGTACGACCCCGCGAACAGCTGTAAGACTATGAAAGTCCGCGCCAGGGTCAGACCGCTCCCCGCGATGATGGAGTCGGACATGTCGATGAACTTCGAGGACGGTTCCATGAACCCGTACACCTGCGGCACGGACTCGACGACGATCATCACGAGCACCAGGAGCTTCTGCGTGCCCTGGTATATCGCCTTGTCCTCCGGGTTCTTGAGGTCGAGCTTGATTATCTTCGCGCCCGTGAAGAGCTGCATTATGATGGACCCTGTGACGATCGGGCCTATCCCCAGGTGCATGAGCGAGAACTGCGCGCCCGCTAGGATCGCCCTGTACTGCGCGAACAGGTCGACCCTCTGCTCCACGTCGAGCCCGTAGATGACGACGTTCGTCATCGCGAAGTAGAGCACGAGGATCAGTATCACCCAGAACATCTTCGTCCTGAAGTGCACGTGCCCCTCAGGTTTCGTGACCGCTGGCAGGCGGTCCGTCACGGGTTTGAGCCGGTAAAGCAGGCTCTTCTTCTCCTCACCCTCAGCCATCAGACACCCTTCCTTTGACTCCCGACCGTGTCCTCGTTCCCAAGCTAACCGTCAGACTCTTTGGTGGTGCTATCCCCTCTCACTCCAGCAGCTTCCCACCGGCGGTCTCCAGCTTCTCCTTGGCCTTCGCCGACGCCTCGGGCACACGCACCGAGACGGCCGTGCCGATCCTCCCGGAGCCCAGCAGCTTGTCGACGCCGAGCTTCGTCAGGTCCACGGTCCACTTGCCGTCCTTCTGTTCGGCGACCCCGTCCTTGGCCAGGGCAGGCAAAGACTGCTCCAGGTCGGACAGGTTCATCGTGATCTTGTCCCCGACCACGGACTGCGGCCTCTTGAAGCCGTGGCGGCCAAAATGCCCGGGGGAGTACTTAACCGTACTTATCCACTTGTGCTTGTGCAAGCCAGCGTTGCCCCTGCCGCCTCTGAGCCCGGCGCCTCTGCCGGCCTTCTTGCCGCGTCCGTGGGTCCTGCCGCCCCTGTACTTGCTCGTCTTGCTGACCATGTCACTTCGCCTCCTTGGGCTCCTCGAGCATGCGCTCGATGAGCTTGGCGATGTCCGCGCCCCTGTAGCCTACCGCCCCGCCGACGGAGTACGGCCGCTTGACGTTCTCGTAGCCTCGTCTCGGGGGAGGGAGCCGTATGATCGGCTTCAGCCCCTTGACGTCGGTCAGGCGAGCGTCGGCCTTCTCGAGCGCCTTGGCGAATGAGAGTATCGAAGCGAACTCGGAGTTGCCCTTGACGTGGTCGTCCGAGAGCCTGTCGCCCCCGAGTACCTCGCCCTTCTTCACCAGCAGCCTCGCGATGGTCTCGTGGTTGACCTCTCCCCACGTGACGTAGTCCTTCACGACCTGGAGCATACCCTTGGTCGTCGCGTTCATCGGGATCACTACGCAGTGGTTCGGCCTGTGCAGCCTGAGCATCTTCATCGTCTCGACGGCGTCGTGCCTTATCTTCGCGTGCCCTCGAACGCGTATCACTGCCACGGCCGACATCCTAGGCCCCCTCCTTCTTGGGGGCCGCCGCGGCCTCCGCCTCCGCNNGCCTCCGCCGGTTTCTCCTCCGGCTTGGCCACCTTCTCGTCCTCCGCCGACTCCTCGACGACTATCGAAGGCGCGACCTGGAGCTTGACAGGGCCGCTCACTATCCTGAGCCGCTCCCTCTGCTCCTCGGTGACCCTCATCTGCGAGGTCATCCTCAGCGCCTCGAACGCGGCGATGGAGTAGTTGATCGTGGTCTTGGTGTGCCCCTTCGTGAAACCCCAAGCGTCCTCGACTCCGGCCATCTTGAGCACGCTCTTGGCTATGTCGCCTATCGCCAGGCCCGTGCCCCTCGGCGCGGGCTTGAGCTGGACGACGACGGAGCCCGTGTGCCCCTCGATCTCGAACGGCAGCGAGTGCGGTGTAAGGCACCCGCACTCCCACGAGCCACAGCCTCGCTTGACCTCGATGATGTTCAGCTTGGCGACGTCGATCGCCGCGCGTATCGCGGGCCCGACCTCCTTGCCCTTGAGCCTCCCGAGGCCGACGAAACCGTCCTGGTTCCCCACGACGACGGTGATCGCGAACTTGACCCTCCTGCCGGAGTCGGTCATGCGCTGCACCATGTTGACGTCGAGCACCTCGTCCGCCAGCTCGGGCAGCAGTATGTCGACTATCTCGGGCTCCCTAAGCGGCAGCCCGGTCCTGAGCGCCTCGCTCATGGTGGTTACCTTGCCCTCGACGACCAGCTTACCCAGCCTCGTCCTCGGCATCCAATCGACCATCACTCAGCACCTCCTATCTTGCCTTTGACCTCGTCGAACTGCGCCTCGGCGCCGTCCTTCAAGTGCTTCCCCTTGATCCTGTCCTCGGACGGGACCATCTCCTCGTCGTGGGGTATCTCCACGCCCGCGTCCACGACGCCCTTGAGAGCGGCGAACAGGTCGCACCCCTTCACGGGCTCCCTGAGGCCTATGTCCAGCACGGCCTCGTCGACGCCCTTGCCCAGAGCCCTCTTGCCAGCGAGGTACCCGGTCAGGTACGCCCCCGGGGCGCACTTGCCGGAGTGGGTCCATCCGAGCTCCTTCAGCTCGGTCGACACCGCCGACGCCACTATCCTGTCGCCGACGCTGTCGTACGTCACGAACTGCACCGTCATGTGCTTGTTGGACCTGCGCACCACGGCCCTGTGCCTCCCACCCTTGAGAAGCGCGGCCCTGTGCCTGTAGTCCGTCCTTCCTTCCCTCCTTCTCCTGAAGGGTACCTTGTATCTCGGTCCAGTTGCCATGACCATCACTCCTTGAGTATGCCCTCCGTCCTCAGGTGGGACTCCAGGTGGGGCCTGCTCTTGAACATGCCACCCTTCGCCCTCAGGTAGTACTTCCTGTAGGTGCGGGCGTCTATCACGCCGTCGTCCCTCAGCTCCCTGAGCCTGCGCCGTATGGGCCGTATCGTCTGCATCCACATCTCCTTCGAGGGCTTCCGCGCGTGCTTCCTGCCCCTCCTCGAGCCCTGGCCGGTCCTACGGCCCTTGCGCTTCTGCTCCCGGAGGTAGTTCGCGCGCGCCCTCGACACTCCCCGCTTCTGGTTCGCGGTGATCGTGCCGGACGCGATCAGCGTCCTCACGTCGGAACGGGTGATGGCGTCTGCGACGTCCTCCATCCTGTTGGGGTCTATCCAAACGCGTGACTCGCCGCACTTCATCAGCTGCGCGGCGACCCTCCTCTGGTTCTTGAGATCCATCGTCATCCGCTCCTGTTCAGTATCCTGATGCTGAGCTCGTCGGCCTTCTCCTCGATCTGCACGCGCTTGCGCATGCCGACCGTGTGGGCCACCCTGGCGGCCTGCACCTTCGGGTCGATCTTCTCGAGGTCCTTGACGTTGTGCACGATGACCTCCTGGAAGCCCGACGGGTGCAGGTTCCTCGCCTCCTTCGGCCCGCCGTAGCCTATCGACACGACGTTGGTCCGGTAGCCGTAGTGCTGCCTCATCTTGGAGTGCATGCCCCTCGGCCTGCGCCATCCGCCGCTCCGCAGCCTCTTGCGCCTGTGGTACTCCTGCCGGACGAAGGTGGGCCTGCGGGAGGCGACGAGCTTGCGCTTCTCGAGCGCGTCGAGGAGGTCCTTCGAGAGCTCTGGCTTCAGCTTGACTTTGTAGCCCTCCTCTTCCCCCTCGTCCTCTATCTCGACCTCATCCTCTTCCTCGTCCTCTTCGCCCTCCTCGTCCTCGGACTCCTCGTCGTCTTCCTCTTCGTCCTCGTCCTCGTCCTCG
>DUGQ01000064.1 GCA_013331315.1 Thermoplasmata archaeon | reverse complement strand
AGACACGATGTGGTTCGCCTCAGTCAGGGTGGGCAACTACAGGGAGATCGACTACTACACGGCCACCTTCGAGGATGGCGAGTGGGGGAATGTGCAGAACGCGGGCGAGCAGCTGAATGTGGAATACGGCATCGGTGAGATGCACATAACGGAGGACGGGAACACGATGTACTTCCACAAGGGGGAGTACTCCGACGTCGACGACATGGATCTCTACATGACCACGCGCACAACCGACGGATGGTCCGAGCCGGTCGAGGTGCTCGGCATCAACACCGACGCCATCGAGGGGTATCCGTTCATCAGCGCCGACGGCTCGGAACTGTGGTACACAGGCACCAGCAAGCTCGGGCATCCCGGGCCTGCGCTCTTCCGTGCAATCAAGAACGGGAGCGGATGGGACCCGGCGGAGGAGATCGTGTCGAGCTTCGCGGGGGAGTGCACGATGGACGCAGAGGGCAACCTGTACTTCGTGCACCACTACTTCAGCGAGAACATGACCATGCTCGAGGCGGACATATATGTCGCGTTCAAGAAGTCAGTCGGTGCGAAGTCCCTGACTGAGGCACACGATAGTTCAGCCGTCGAGCACTTCAGCGATTGGCTGTCCGACCTGGTGGCCAGATGCGCGGAGTAGGCCGATGCATCAAGTACTGGCTGTCACCATGTGACAATTGATATACCCATAGGGTGATTTCGGGCGGTCAGAGGGACTGACCGGAGGAATGCACGATGAAATATGCGAGTAGCGGCTCGTGTCTGATTGTGTTCTTTTTGATCGTCGCAGCGTTCTGCGCGTTACCGTCCGCAAGAGCGGAGACGGACATCGCCGTCGGCGATTTCTGGAAGTACACTCTCTCCATGGATGACGAGGGCATGACGATGACCGGGTCGTTCAAGATGGAGGTCGACAGCAAGACGACCGTCGGATCTCAGGAAGCGTTCGTAGTCAAGATCTCTGGAGACGGAGACCTCGACATGAGCATCGAGAGCATGGTCATGTCTGGCTCGTTCGACCTCTCCGGGCACCAGACGAGGACCGTTGCTGAGTTCGACCTCATGGACGAAACCGTGGAGATGGAGATGTCGATCACAGTCATGGGCATCTCTGCCGAGGGCACCTCGGGAACCACGACGGAGTTCGAATCGGCGATGGACGACTACATCGGCGATGACGACATGTCGCTGGCATCTGAGGTCACAACAACGGCGAATGTCACTGAGACCACCTGGTTCTCGATCGAGGGTTTCGGCGACACCGACGAGGAGACCAACAACTACACTCAGACCGTGACGATGACCGTGGTCGAGACGAACGTCTCAGTCACGGTACCGGCAGGGACTTTCGACTGCTGCAAGGTGAAGGTGGAGACCAAGACGGACGGCTACCTTGACAGTACTGAGTACTGGTACTACTCCGAGGAGGTCGGCTACTATGTCAAGATGGACGCAGGATCCCTCGGCGGAGCTGGTGACCTGGAGCTCGAGGACTACGGGAGCGGCGGGGGGGGGATCCTCGGCGGCGCAATGATCTGGATACTGCTACTTGTCATAGCCGTCGTAGTGGTCCTGGTCCTCGTGATCGCGATGAAGTCGCGCCGGGGGAAGGCTCCAACTGCAATGGGTCCACCGCAGCCTGGCCCTGAAGTACCGCCGCCATACCCGGGACAGCCGCCGGTGCCACCACCGGGGCAGCCGCCAGTTGGATGAAAACTCGATCCAATACCCTGCCGGGATAGCCTCCCGACAGGGGCTTGTCTTTCTTCAGAGAGGATGAGGCGCGGGCAGAGGCCAGCCTATTCCTTCTCCCGGGCCTTCGCCTCCTTCTTCTTCCTCTTGTACTCTGCCTTCGCAGCCTTCTTCCTCGCCTTCTCAGATTCCGATGTGTCCCTCTCTTCTGGATGTGCAGCTTCCGTTTCGACGGACCTCGCCACTGGTGCAGGTGACTCCTGATGGTCGCCACGCCCTCGCTCCTCAGAGGGGGGTGGTGTGGAGCTGACCGCTGGGGCATCCGTCGTCGAGGGGGCGCGTTTCGCGAATCGGGTGATGAGCAGGACGACCAGAAACACAAGGATGACTGCGAGCGCGGCAGAGTAGTACCATTGGGCGCTCTCCACGATGGCATACGCCATCGCCAGGATCGCCGCGGCGATCAGCCCACCTATCACCTTCTTGAACACGTCCTTGGTGTCCTCGTCAGTCCATGGCATGATGGCAGATGAATGATGCCCAATGGTTATAATTGTAGGGCCGCCGCACGAAAGAATGATTACGACGGGCGACGCTGCTTAACCGGATGCTCACGAAGGAGATCGACCACGCGGTCGAGCAGTCCGTCCAGCGGCTCCACAAAGTCGCGGTTCCTCCGGTCAAGTACTGGCTACTAACCTTCGTCGAGATGAAGGACAGGGAGGACGGCGAGGTCCAGAGGGTGCTGAAGGAGGCGAAGGAGTACCCTCCGAGGCTGAAGATGCTCAGGTCTCTGAGAGAGGACGGCACGTGGCCGATATCGAAGCCGAGGAAGGCGGCGGAGGACGCGGGCCCCGGCCCTCCATACGGATGGACATACATCACGGTTCTCAGGAACCTCTACTGGCTCTACGAGTACTGCACCGACGCGGACGAGGGGCATGTGAACCAGGCGTTGGACAAGATACTCTCGTACCAGGACGAGGAGGGATACATCAGGGGGCCCATGGCCGATATGATCCCGCGCCCGTACTACAACGGTCTCGCGCTGTCGATACTGCTCAGATACGGCAGGGAGAAGACGGACCCGGACATTGAAAGGATCTTCGACTGGCTCATGAAGATGCAGAGGCACGATGGCGGATGGAACATACCGTACACTGAGGACATGAAGTACCTCCCGGAGTACAGAGGCATGCGCCTGGAGGAGTTCACCGACCTGGTGAGGGCGGGCAAGGTCAGGGAGTACGACCCCGCCGACTACAAGCATATACCGAGCTGCTACTGGAGCACGGTCGGCGTACTGAGGGGGATGGCCTGGATAACTGACAACCCCAGGACTGCGGACGTGAAGAGGGGCGGGAGCTTCGTCCTGGACGGATTCTTCAAGAGGAACCACCACTCGACTTTCTTCCAGTCCGAGAAGAACTGGACGATGCTGAAGTTCCCGACGTACAACGGGAGCGGACTCACCGCCCTCGACTCACTGCTGTACACGGGCTTCGGGCCGAAGGAGCCGAGGATGGAGAAGCCGATCAGATGGCTCCTGAGCGCGAGGTCAAAGGACGGGTTCTGGTATCAGACCGAGCGGCCGCACGCGCTCAACGACCAGTGGATTACCGTCACCGCGCTGATGGTCCTGTCGTACTACTCGAGGAAGTTCTAGCCGGAGGCTGGCCGTCATTGAAGAGTCGTGACGTCCTCCTTGACCTCCAGGTGCTTCTCGGCAAGACGAGACACGTACTCGCTGGCAGGGAGCTGCTCCGGAAAGAGCATGCCCTTCTCCTTGATCTGCCCGGATATGAACATCTCGGCTCCCACGGCGCCTCCCGTCCCGACGATGTAGCCGGTTGCGTTGGTGTGGCATATCTCGAAGGCACGCTCGTGTGACATCGTGAACCAGACCTTCACCAGACGCCTCTCTCCGTCCTTCGTCCCCGTCACCTCGACCACGAGCCCGGCGTAGCCTTTGACCTTCCCTATCAGGTCCACCGGCTCAGGCATCAGCGAGACGACGACATCCAGCGGACGGACCATGGTGCCCTTGACGTCCACCGG